>VBDE01000158.1 GCA_005883665.1 Betaproteobacteria bacterium | reverse complement strand
CCGAAGCGCTCGCGCGTCCACTGCCCCACGCGGTCGACGGCCTGGAGGCGCTCGGGACCTTTCCTGACGAACGCGAACATGGCTTCAGCCTATCAGAAGCGGCATTGCATGAGAAAATGCCCCGATGGCGCACCCCGACCGCTTCCTCCTCGCAGGCGTCATGGGATGGCCGGTGATGCATTCGCGCTCGCCGATGCTGCACAACTACTGGTTCAAACAGCACCATCTGGCCGGGACCTACGTGCCGCTTGCGATCCGGCCCGAGAGCCTCGCCGCGGCCTTGCGCGCGCTCCACGCGCTGGGATTCGCGGGCTGCAACCTGACGATCCCGCACAAGCAACAGGCGATGACGATCGTCGACGAGGTCGACGCGCTGGCGAGAAGCATCGGTGCGATCAGCTGCGTGGTCGTGAGGCCCGACGGGGCGCTCGCCGGCACCAACAATGATTGCTACGGCTTCATCCAGAACGTACGGCAGGAGCAGCCGGGCTGGCGGGCGGACGCTGGACCCATCGCGGTGATCGGCGCCGGCGGCGGCTCGCGTGCCGTGTGCTACAGCCTCGCGCAGGAGGGTGCGAAGGAGATTCGACTCCTCAACCGCACGTTCGGGCGCGCAAAAGGAATTGCCGACGAGTTCGGTGGACCGATCAGGGCCCTGCCCTGGGAACAACGCCACGACGCTCTGGAAGGCGCGGCGATGGTCGTCAACACCACCAGCTGCGGCATGGTCGGCCAGCCGCTGCTCGACATCAGTCTGGACAAGCTGCCGAAGACCGCGCTCGCCGCCGACATCATTTACATCGCGGCGCGCAAGCGTGGCAACCGCACCGTCAACGGCCTGGGCATGCTGCTCAATCAGGGCCGGCCGGCATGGAAGGCGTGGTTCGGAATCGAGCCCGAGGTGACGCCGGAGCTGAGAGCGATGGTCGAGCGGACGATCTAGGGTCTTCACTTGTTCAGGAACAGAGCGTTCCAGATTTTCTCCCACTTCGCGTTTTCGTCCAGCTCGGCTGCTGGGTCCATCATGGTGTAAGGGAAGCTGCCGAGGTCGGTCTTCACCTTCATGCTCGCAGGTGGACGGCCGAGCGAATTGAACAGCTCCTGGCCTTCCTGCGAAAGGACGAAGTCGGCAAATAGCAGCGCCGCGTGCGGATGGGGCGCGTTCTTCGCGAGTCCGATGCCCAGTGGCTGGCCGATGACCGGCTCGATCGGCACCCAATCGATGGGCGCGCCCGTTCGCTTGTGCGGGATGACGCCGCTGCTATAGATGGTGAGCCCGACCGGCACCTCCCCCGCGGCCACCAGTTGCGTGAGCAGCGTGTGCCCCGTACGCACGTCGGGATTCATGGCGGCGAGCCCGTTGAAGAATTTCATGCCGCGATCGTAGCCCCAGAATTTCACGATTCCCGCGAACCAGACGATGTCGCTCGCCTCGATGCCGAGCCGCCCTTTCCATTTCGGATCGAGGAAGCCCTCGTAGGTCCTCGGCAAATCCTCCCAGCGCACGAGCTTCGTGTTGTAAGCCACCCCGAGATAGGACAGGCGGTCCGGAAACCACGCGCGATGAGAAGGGATCGCGGCCGGAGTCAGGTCGGCGAGATGGGGGCTGTGGAATTCCGCGAAGATTTTCTCGCGAGTCATTCTTTCCAGGTCCGTTCCGATAGTCTCTACGGCGTCGACGCTGAATCGCCGGGCCCGCGCTTCGGTGATCGTGCGCTGCGTGACTTTTTCGCTCGCCGAACGCCACAGCTCGACCTTGATGCCGTGCTTCTTCTCGAACGACTGGGTCAGCGGAACCGACTCGCTCGGAGCAAGGGAGGTGTAGATGACGATGACGCCCTCCCTCCGGGCGTTTTCCAGAAGGCGCTGATCGCGGTCGGCGCCGCGATACAGGTACAGCTTCTCGTTTCCCGCCTTCGCCGGCTGGGCATACGCGGGAAACACAGCGCACACGGCGAGAAACGCCGCCCATGAATACTTCACCGCACTTCCGAAAGTCCGAGTCATGGTCTGAGTCAGAGCGCCCGCTTACGCTCCGACCGCCTGCTCCAGCAGCCATTTGCGGAACGCAGCAACGGCCGGGCGCTCGGCAATGACCTCCGGGCACACGAGGTAATACGCCGACTGCGGTTTCAGTTCCACCTTGAACGGCGCGCACAGCCTCCCCGACTCGATGTCGTCGTCGACCAAGGGCTTGAGGGCGAGCGCAACGCCCAGCTTCTGCGACGCCGCCTCGAGCGACAGGATGTTCGAGGAAAAATGCGGCCCGCGGCTGCCGTCGACGCGGTCGGCGACGCCCGCGGCCTCGAGCCATTTCTGCCAGGCGCTGCCATGGGCGATGAGGTCCATGGCGTCGTCGTGCAGGAGCACATGGCGCGCGAGGTCTTCCGGCTGCTCGAGCGGCAGATCTCCGCGCGCCAACTCCGGGCTCGCCACCGCGACGGTCGCAACATCGAACAGGTGATCAGCGCGGTAGCCGGGATAGACGCCGCCGCCAAGATGGATCTCCACGCCGGACACGTCGTCCCTCAGGTCGAGATTCCCGACGAGAGCAGCGGAGTCGAGCGCGCCAGCGTCGACCATCTTGCTCGAGGCGAACACGCGCAGCTCGATCTTAGGCTCGCGCTTGGCGAAGTCGGCAAGCCGCGGCATCAGCCAGCGCGCGGTGAACACCGGCGGCGCGGTGATCAGCAGCTCAGTCTCTTCGGCGCGCTCGCGGATAGTCTCGACCGCGGCGGCGAGCGACTCGAAGCCTTCGCGCAGTTTCGGCAGGCAGGCGCGCGCCGCTTCCGTGAGCTGCACACCGCGTCCCGCGCGGCGGAACAGCTCCACACCGAGATACTCCTCGAGGCTCTTGATCTGGTGGCTGACGGCTGCCTGGGTGATCGACAGCTCGTTCGCCGCCTCCTTGAAAGAGAGGTGGCGCGCGGCAGCCTCGAATACACGCAGCGCATTCAGCGGGGGCAGGCGGTAAATCACGTATGGGATGAGTTTTTCTTACGCGACAGATGAGAATTCATCGTTTGTTGTTCCGCCTTCCCGGGACTATCTTCTAGGGCGTGATGAAAGCCAACATGAAATCCAGAACCGAACTGAGCGTAGGCGAATTGTACGCGCTGGAGCGTGCCGCACACTTGGCTCGCGCGCGGGAAATGGGGCGCCTGATCCGCGTCGGTGTAGATGCGCTGGCCCGCTTTGCGAGCTATCTCTTTTCGGCGCCGAAAAACAGAAAGGAGATCAGTCATGCGTAGCACCTTGCGCACGCCTTTCTGGAAAGCGGCGTACCAATCGCTTCCGGAAACCGTGCGCCAGCGCTACCTCGCGCATATCGAGCACGCGGAACGCTGCGATCTCGCCCTCGATGCGGCGAGCGATGCTCTGTCGCGAGCGAAGGGCGCTCTCGCCAGGCTGTTCAGCACGCCGACCGGGCCACGCTCGGCGCACTGACCGTTTGCTTCGCCGTCCGTGCGACCTGACGTCTCCTCCTCCTTTAGCCAGTAGCGCGGACGGCGAGCATCCAACGACGGGGACAGACCGCAGGGTCTGTCCTTTTTTTGTTTACGGCGTTGCCATGTTCCGCCATCCGGCGTAATGTGCAAGCCGCCGTCCGGCGCTCGAAGCAGAGTCCGCCGGCGTAGGCGAGCATTCCAGTCCATCGCACCTTTCCCGCTGAATAAAAGAGACCTGAAACCAAGCGTAGGTGATCACCAAAAGGAGGACCTGTGATGAAAAGCATCGTTCCTGCATCTTGGCTTGCCTTTTTGGCGTTGCTACTCGCCGTCGCGGACGTGGCGCTCGCAGACGAGTCATTCATCCTTGCCACCGGGCGCAGAGACCCGCGGATCTACGCCATCGACTTCAATGCGGCGCTGAAACCAAGGAACAACAACACGCCAAACGCCATCGTGAGCCGGGCCAAGGTTCACCCGGACCGTCTGGACGGCACGCCGGTCGGCGATCCCGCCAACATCGTGCTCAGCGAGGATCATCGGACGGCGTACGTGGTCAATCATCACGGGGCGGTGAACAATGCCGAGTTCCTCCAGCACGGAGGCCGCGGCAGCATCTCGGTCATGGACGTCGGCAGGATGCTCAGGCCGGAATTCGACAATACCGATCGAGCGGTCGAGCGAAATTACGACAGCGGATACTTCGGCGCCGTCGGACTCGTGGTCCTTCCGGACCTGCTCCTCGTGAGCCACTCGGAAAACTGGCTGACCGAGGACGGGTCGAATCGCATCAGCATCATCGACCGGAAGACCGGCGGCCGCCGCGCACAGATCGAGATGGCGCTCGGCCATCCGGGACACGCCTGCCCTGATTTTCCGGTTCCCTTTGTCTCCCCGACTCCGCCCCCGACTGTTCCTTTCGAGGCACCTGACCCGCGATTCGGTTGCTGGCCGAATCCGGAGTTCATCGCCTTGGGCCATGGCAGTGACGGCAGGACCTATCTCTTCTCGGGTAACGCGGGCACAGACGATGTGTCCGTGATGGACCTCCACCAGGCGCTGATGGGCGCGCCGGTCGTCGAAATCGCGCCCCGCATTCCCGTTCAGACCGGCCCCTTCGGCATCAAAGCGAGCCCGAACGGTAAGTTCATCGCCGTCACCGCGCGGGAGAGCGGGCAGGCGGATTTCGAGGGGAATACGATCTCCATCATCGACGTGGATCGCGCGCGTACCGGAGCGCCCGGCGCGGAGGGCGCCCGCGTGCGCGTCGGGACGGACGATCCCAATGGCCAGGCACGCCCCTTCACCGTTGCGTGGACGCCCGACGGACGGCAAATCATCGTGGCGAACTATCGGACGAACAATGTCTCGATCGTCGATCTGCGCCTGGCGCTTGCGCACGATCCGCGAGCGGAAGTGGCGCGCATACCGGTCACTCGGCCGGCGGACGCCGATGGTCTCGTGCGCCCGGGCCGCCCCAAGGGCACGGCCGTCACTTCGGACGGTCGTCACGCAGTGGTCTCCGGCGGGCCTCGGCTGGATCCCACCGCTCCGCCCAGCGGAACGGTATGGGTGATCGACCTTCGTACGCGGGCCGTCGTCGCCACGGTTACAGGCGTCGGTAACGATCCTTATGGCCTTACTATTCTGGAGGATCGGCCCGATTGAAGAGATGCAGATTTCAATCCGACCGTGCGCCTGGGACTCACCCGAGCTTCGCCCGGAAATGGTCCCAGGTGCGCTGGAAGAGGTTCGCGTTCCAGAGCTTCTCGCGGCATAGCGCCCGCTCCTCTTCGTTGAACGAGTAAGGCTTGCCGATCTGCAGCGCCATGTACTGCCGGTAGGCGTTCTCCTCCATGTAGTTCGCGAGCACGAACGCCTCGACGATGTCCTTGCCGACCGTCACCGCGCCGTGCGACTTCATCAGCGCCGCCGGCCGGTCCCCGAGCGTCGCGGCCAGCCGGTCCGCCATCGCCCGGTTGTTGATCGAGTTCGGCGAATCGAGGAGCGGCACCGGATAGACGAGCGACCCCTGCGCATACACCGGCTGGTAGCTCTCGCCGACCATGGTGAGGAACGTCGACCACTTCGGATGCGCGTGCACGATCGCCTTGACGTCCGGCCGCACCCGGTAGATGCCGCAATGCAGATGACGCTCGAGCGGCGCATTGCCCTTGCCTTCGATCTGATTTGCTTCGAGGTCGATCGTGCAGATGTCATCCACCGTGAGCCGGCTGCGCTGGCACGACCCGATGTTGATGAAGACGCGGTTGTCGTCGACGCGGACGCTGCAATGGCCGTTGTAGTCGATGATGTCGGACTGCTCCAGCATGCGGATGCAGTCGACCAGCTGCTGCTTCAGTTCGGCCGCGGCGCCGACACGCTGCTTCAATTCGGCTGCTGACATGGTTTGCCTCCCTCGATAAGCCTTACCACTTGACCTCGCTGCGGACCTGGCGGCGCCACAGGTCCCAGGCGCGCATGCCCGCGGTCTGGTTGACGGCGTCGGAAAGCCGGCCTTCCTCGAGGTCGAGCGCGGCGATCGGCGCACCGCCCTTGAGCGCCGCGGTCCAGTGCTGGATGCGGGCATTGACCTCGGTGTACACGGCGCGGAACACCGCCGTCTGCAGCGTCGGCCCGCAGGCGACGCTGCCGTGCGCACGCATGAGCGCGACGTTTTTCCTGCCCATGACGGCGGCGAGAGCCACGCCTTTGGGCGCGTTGCTGACCAGCATGTCGGTGGCGCCGAACTTCTTGCGGATGTCGAACACCGGCACGCCTTCCGCGATGAAGGCCGCGTTGTGGAACATCGCCTGCATCGGAACGCCGACGAGCCCGAAAGGGATCACCGAGGGCGAATGGCTGTGGACGATGGAATGAATATCGGCCCTCGCCTTGTAGATCTCTCCGTGGATGAATCGCTCGAGGAAACTGGAGCGGCCGTTGGCGTTGCAGGGATTGCTGTCCAGATCGTACTCGATGATGTCTTCGGGCGTCACCAATGCGGGGGCGATCGAGCACGCCATCAGGTAGCGCTCGGGCGCGTGGGGATGGCGAATCGAGACGTGGCCGAAGGCGTCGACGACGCCCTGGGCGACGAGGACGCGGCTCGCCGCGGCCAAGTCCGCGATCTGCTCGGCCGAGACCGGGCCGCCCGATTTGGGCGAATCGCCTGGATTTAGGTTCGACATGTGGTTTTTTCGAGGTTCGATTGCCCAATGCCGATGATAGCGGAATTGCCGTCCCGCGCGGCGGAACAGGCCCTATGGAGTGGAGCGCGCATGGAACGCGTGAGAAAATGCGGATCGACGGTCATTTTTTGGAGGAACGCGGGTGGAAAGCGTGTTGGCTGCGGTGAGAACGGGTCCGGGGAGAACCGAGATCCGAGAATTCCCCATGCCGGACATCCCCGAGGACAGCGCGCTCATGAAGATGGAGGTCGCCGGGATCTGCGGCACCGATGTGAAGCTGTACAAGACGCCGCCGTCGAACACTCCCGTGATCATGGGCCACGAGAACATCGGCACGATCGCCAAGGCGGGCCGCGAGTTCACCCGACGCAAGGGCTTCAAGGAAGGCGACCTGGTGTTCGTCGAGCACTACGTCATGTGCGGCAAGTGCGAGTGGTGCCACCTGGGCCAGTACCGCCACTGCGAGAACACCGACTGGCGCACCAACCCCGACGCCATCCGCTACGGCTACACCTCAGCCGAGAAGGCTCCTCATCTTTGGGGCGGATTTGCCCAATACGTGTACCTCCCGTGGAACGCCGTCGTGCACCGGGTGCCGAAGGGCGTCACGCCTGAATTGGCGGGACTGGTCACCCCCATGGCGAACGGCGTCGAATGGTCGCTCTTCGACGGCGGCGTGGGCTACGACTCTACCGTGCTCATCCAGGGCCCGGGGCAGCAGGGTCTCTCACAAACCGTGATCTGCAAGCAAGCGGGCGCCTCGCTCATCATCGTCACAGGCACCTCCAAGGACGCCGCGCGGTTGAAAGTCGCCAAGGAACTCGGCGCCGACTACGTGATCGACGTGCAGAAAGAAGACCCGCTCGCACGCATCAAGGAGATCACCGCCGGCCGCGGCGTGGACGTTGCGCTCGACTGTACCGCGGGTGCCGGGACTCTCCCGATCCTGCTCGGCGTAGAAGCGTTGAAGCGCAAGGGCGGGACGATCGTGGTCCAGGGCGAGATGAAGGAGTTCCCGAATTTTCCGCTCGAGCGTGTCACGGTGAAATTCATCACCATCAAGAGCGCGCGCGGCCACAGCTACAAAGCCTGCGAGCTCGCGCTGCAGCAGCTCGCCTCGCATCGCTATCCGCTCGAGCTGCTGACGACGCATACGTTCGGCCTCAAAGATGCCGACTACGCCATCAAGTCAGTTGGCGGCGAGGGCGCGAAGGACGTGATCCACGTTTCCCTCATGCCCTGGAAGTGAGCGCCAAGCAACGATGCCCGCGCGCATCCCGGTGAAAGCGGTTATCCGCGATTGCGGCTAGAGCGCATCATCACTTCCTCCTTGCAACGGCAACGAAGCGCCCATGGCCGAGCTCAAGCTTAAAACCGTCACTCGTACGCAGGGCAACAACGAGGCGCTCAAGAGCGGCATCGTAAAGCCGCGGACATTCGAATTCGACTTCCAGGAGGTCGACCCGCTCATCGACGCGTTCCGCCGCATGGTGCGCGCGCTCGAGTTCGATATTTCCGAAATGGCGTTGACGACCTACATCACCGCTCGCGCCCATGGGAAGCAATTCACGGCACTCCCGATCTTCCTGGTGCGCGCCTTTCACCATGGTGCCATCGTGCACAATACCAAGGCCGGCATCGTAGGGCCCAAGGACCTGGAAGGCAGGAAGGTGGGCGTCAACCGCGGCTACACTGTGACTACCGGGGTCTGGGCCAGGAGCATTCTCCAGCACCAGTACGGCGTGGATTTGAGCAAGATTACCTGGGTGCTCTCGGGAGACGAGCATGTGGAAGAATACCGCCCGCCGTCGAATGTCGTCCTCGGGCGAGTTGGCTGCGGCCATCGGCGTCGACGTGAACCATCCCGACGTGAAGCCGCTCATTCCCGACGCGAAGGATGCGGGCTTCGAAGCCCTGCGCCAACGCGGGCATTACCCCATCAATCACACGGTGGTGGTCAAGGACGAGCTTCTGAATGCCCACCCGGATCTCGCCGTGGACACGTTCAATGCCTTCGTGGAAGCCAAACGCCTCTACGTCGAGCGCCTTCGGACCGGCAAGGTCGAGAAGCCGACCGCGGTCGACGATATGCACCGACGGGTGATGGAAATCAGGGGTGGCGATCCGCTGCCGTACGGCATCGCACCCAACCGCAAGATGCTCGAGGAGTTGATCCAGTCCACTGTCGAGCAGGGCATCATGGTTCGGCGGGTCGACGTCGAAGAGCTCTTCCCGAGCAACACGCACGCGCTCGT
>VBDE01000391.1 GCA_005883665.1 Betaproteobacteria bacterium | reverse complement strand
TGAGCAGCCTGTCGAGCGAGGACGGCGTGCCCCCGCCGCCCATGCCTCCCATCTGGCCCAGCTGGTCGAAATAGGCGTTCGGGTCGAGGAAAGCGATGAGCTTCCCGCCGCGCAGTATGAACTGGTCGAGCGCGTACTGCGCCCGCTCGCCGATTCCGCGCGGGTGGATCACCAGCAGCACCTTGATGTCGTCATCGATCTTTTCAGGGTCAAGCCCGACGCGCTTCACGGTGTAGTCGCGCCGGAGCTCGCCGACGAATACCTGCGGCTCCATCGGCTGCCCGCCGGTCATGGGGCTGGGCGGCATGCCGAACACCGGCAGCGCGCTCATCACGCCGAGCACGGGCTTCGACGTCACCGCGGCACGCGCGATCGCGCGCACCAGATCGTACTCGAGCAGGGGCTCGCGATCGGGCGTAAGCGCCGGCAGGGCCAGCTTCTGGTCCGCATAGCTGATCGAGGCGCCGAGATAGAACTTGTCGCCCGAGGGCGTGACCTGGGCTTCGACGCCTTCCAGAGTCGCAGAGTCCTCGGCATCGGAGTCCGGCTGGGGATCGAGCTTCTCGACTGTGACCTTGCCGCGGCCGGCCTGCCTGAACTCCGCGAGCAGATCCTCGACCCGACGCCCGTACGCCTTGATGGGCAGGGGGACCTCGCTCTGGCTGAAGTACAGGCGGATCTTGACCGGAGACTCGAGCCTGCCGAGAACCGCTCGCGTCGCCGCCCCCAGCACGAGATTGAGCAGGACCAGGATGATCAGCGCGGCGACCAGGCCGCCGGCCGAGTAGAGCAGACTTTCGGTCTTCTTGCGCATGGCCCCGCCCTCAGCCGGTCCGGTGGTTGCGGATGACGACGCCGGTCGCGAACAGGGCGTAGGCCATCACCGAGAGGAAATAGAGCAGGTCGCGCGAATCGAGCACCCCTCTCTGGAAGCCGTCGTAATGCGTGAGAACGGAAAACTTCGAAACCGCTTCCACCAGCCAGGGGCTCGCCCAGCGCGCGAGCAGATCGGTCAGCGGCGAAAACCCGACCAGGATCAGGGCGAGGCACAGGACCACCGCGAGGATGAAAGCGATGACCTGGTTGCGCGTTAGGGCCGAGGTCATGCAGCTGATCGCGAGGTAGGCTCCGGCGAGCAGAGCCGCTCCGACGTAGCCGCTTGCGATGACTCCGTTGTCGGGATCGCCGAGCCAGTTGACCGTCGCGACGATCGGGAATGAGAGCGCCAGCGCCACGATGAGAAACAGCCACGAGGCGAGAAACTTGCCGACGATCGCCTGCCAGGCGGCCACCGGCATCGTCAGCAAAAGCTCGATCGTTCCGAGCCGCCGCTCCTCGGACCACAGGCGAATCCCCGCGGCGGGCACCAGAAACAGGAACAGCCACGGCAGCCAGTTGAAGAACGCCGCGAGGGAGGCCTCGCCCCGCTCGAAGAAACCGCCGAAGGTAAAAGTAAAGAATCCGGAAAGCAAAAGAAATATCACGAGGAACACGTAGGCGACCGGAGATTCGAAGTACGCCGCAAGCTCGCGCCTTGCGATGGTCCAGATCGCCGCCCAGATGGCGTTCATGCCGACTCCGCTGCCGTGTCCGAGCGCGTGATCGACCGGAAGAAATCTTCCAGCTTTCCCGTGGCGGCGCGGGCCTTCAGCTCGGCAGGGGTGCCGTTGGCGACGATGCGGCCACGGTCGATGATGATCGCGCGCGTGCACGCTGCCTCGACCTCCTCGAGGATATGCGTCGAGAAAATGATCGCCTTGCTCTCGCCCATCTCGCGTATGAGCGTGCGCACCTCGTGCTTCTGGTTCGGATCGAGCCCGTCAGTGGGCTCATCCAGGATCAGCACCTCGGGATCGTGGATCAGCGCCTGCGCGAGGCAGGTGCGGTGGCGGAAGCCTTTCGAAAGCGTATCGATCGTCTGCCCGAGCACGCTCTCCAGATGGCACAGCTCGACGACGCGGCGTATCGCGCCGCTCCGTCCCTCGCCCACCAGGCCGCGCATCTCGGCGGCGAACCTGAGGAACGACAGGACCGACATCTCGGTATAGGAGGGCGCCGCTTCCGGAAGATAGCCGATCCGGCGCTTCACTTCGATCGGATTTTCCTGCACGGCTAGCCCGCACACCGAGACGCTGCCCGCGCTGGGCGGGATGAAACCGGTGATCATGCGCATGGTGGTCGACTTGCCCGCGCCGTTGGGACCGAGGAATCCCAGCACTTCGCCTGTGCCGACTTCGAAGGAGACTCCGTCGACTGCGCGTTTCGAACCGAAGGACTTGCTGAGATTTTCCACCTTGATCACGGC
>VBDE01000390.1:1576-3595 GCA_005883665.1 Betaproteobacteria bacterium | reverse complement strand
CGCTGTAGAGAGGATCGCCCGCCTCGGCCTGAGCGGCGACGTTGGCGAGGAACATGCGGCGCTTCAGTTTGCCGAGGTGCTGCATGCGCGCGACCACTTCCTGCCCGGTGTAGCAGCCCTTGTCGAAGCTGATTCCGCCGAGAAGCTCGAAGTTCGCCATCTGCGGAACGAGCTGGTCCTGCGTCGCTGCGGTCACCAGGGGCACGCCGTTGCGAATATCGAGCCAGCACCACGCGTGCTCGCCCACGGGAACGAGAATATTCGCAAGCTGCTGCCGCAGAGCGGCTGCGCTCGAGGGCGTCAGGGAAAGGAGGAATCTGCCGTCCTTCAGCTTGATGACGGTACCGGTATCCGGTTGACGGGATACTGCGTTCGGCCCGTTCGGGAAATCGGGGAATACCTTGCTCAGCGCCTGTTCGGCCTTCGGCCCCGCCGCGCCCGCCATCACGATCGTGTCCGAGGCATCCGAGACCTTCACTTTCGCGCGGAGCACGAACTTCGAAATGTGCTTTTGGATGGAAGAGGCGATGTCCCGCGACAGAGCCATATGGAAGCCGGCCTCTTCACGCCAGAGCAGAAAATTCGCGAGCATCCTGCCCTTAGGGGAGCAATAGGCGCCGTACGTGCTCGATCGCAAACCGACGGCCGCTACATCGCAGCTGAGCTGTCCCTGCAAGAAGGTTTCCGCGTCCTCGCCGCTGAATTGGAGGACGCCCAAGTGGCCGAGCAGGGCAAGGACGCTCCCCGATCGAGCCGCCGCGAGATCTGCGTCCGCGGTTCCCGCGGGTTGCGCATGGTGAAGAGGAAGGCTCATGTGCTCTATTCGGTAGGTGCGGTTTAGCGTTTATTATACGAGTGCAGTCAAGCACCCCGATTGGCCGTTCTTTTTACCAGACTCGATGCTGTTTCGACTCAAAGTATTGCTCTTGTTGGCCTCCGCTGCCGTGCTCGGATTCGGCGGTTGGATACTCGGGTTCGCCCTTTCGCCGATCGAGCTCGCCGCGCCGACCGTGGAATTCTCGATCCGTCCAGGCAGCACGCTACGGGGCGCAACGCGCCAGATCATCGAAGCGGGGCTGTCCATGCCGGAATGGAAGTTTGTTCTGTTGGCGCGGGCCAACGGCGCGAGCGCCCAGGTCAAGGCCGGCAGCTACCAGGTGTCGGCCGGGGTGACGCCGCTCCTGCTGGTTCGCAAGATCACGCGCGGGGAATACGCGCAGGCGGAAATTCTCTTTGTCGAAGGCTGGAATTTTCGCCAGATGCGCGAAGCATTGAACGCGCACGTCGACCTGAAGCACGATTCGGCAGGCCTCTCCGAGGCGCAGATCATGGCGAAGCTCGGTGCCCCAGGGGTGCTTCCAGAGGGAATGTTCTTTCCCGATACCTACGTCTTCGCCAAGGGTTCGAGCGATCTTGCCGTGCTCGCGCGCGCGCGCGGCGCCATGAAAAAGCAGCTCGAGTCCGCCTGGGCCGGGCGTGCCCAGGACTTGCCGGTGACAGATCCGTACCAAGCGCTTATCCTCGCTTCACTCGTCGAAAAGGAGACCGGGCGGGCGGGCGACCGCGCGATGATCGCGGCGGTATTCGCCAACCGCCTGCGCCTCAGGATGAAGCTGCAGACCGATCCGAGCGTGATCTACGGCATGGGCGAGCGATTCGACGGCAACCTGCGCAAGAGTGACCTCGTGACGGACACGCCCTTCAATACCTATACGCGGCAGGGTCTGCCGCCGCATCCGATCGCGATGCCGGGACTCCCCTCGCTCGCGGCCGTGATGCATCCCGCTGAGACCGACGCGCTGTATTTCGTGTCCCGCGGGGATGGAACGAGCCAATTTTCCCGCACGCTCGTCGAGCACAACCGCGCGGTCGCCAAATATCAAATGCCCGGCGCCCGCCGGCCCGCGGGTCGATGAGTCGCGGCAAGTTCATCACCCTGGAAGGCATCGACGGTGCAGGTAAGAGTTCGCACGTCGGCGGCATCGCCGATTTTCTGCGCGCGCGCGGGAAAGACAACGT
>VBDE01000390.1:0-1509 GCA_005883665.1 Betaproteobacteria bacterium | reverse complement strand
CCATACGATGAATATCGACACCGAGGCCCTTCTGATGTTTGCCGCGCGCCGCGAGCATATCGCTCAAGTGATTGCGCCCGCCCTCGCCGCGGGGCGCTGGGTCGTTTCTGAACGCTTCACCGACGCGACCTACGCGTATCAAGGCGCGGGGCGAGGAATGGCCAAGGATCGGATCGCGGCGCTTGAGCGCTGGGTCCACGCCGGGCTGCAGCCCGACCTGACCCTCGTTTTCGACGCGCCGGTCGAGGTCGCGCGCGCGCGCCTTGCGAAGGAGCGAGGCGATCGTTTCGAGCTCGAGAGTCAAGCCTTCTTCGAGCGCGTCCGGGCGGCGTATCTCGAGCGCGCCGCGGCCGAACCTCGCCGGATGAGAGTGGTCCACTGCGGGAGGTCGCTTTCCGAAATTAAGAAAGACGTTGAGGATATAGTTTCAACTATATGTTGAACCATGATATTTAAGTGGCAAGAACAGCCCTGGAAGACTTGGACTCGGCTGCGAGAGCGACTGCCCCATGCGATCTTGATACAGAGCGGGGAGGGCCTGGGCGAATTCGAATTCGCTCAAGCGTGCGCGCAATCGCTGCTGTGCGAGCGGCCCCAACCGGACCAGCGGGCATGCGGGACCTGCCACGCTTGCAACTGGTTTTCGCTTGGCAATCACCCCGATTTCCGGCTGATCGTGCCCGAGAGCATGGCGCCCGACTCCCGCGAGGAGGGCGCAGAGCCCTCAAAAAAGCGCAGCGAGCAGATCCGTATCGAGCAGGCACGCGAGCTCGCCGACTTCCTTGCGGTCGGGACGCATCGGGGTGGTCTGCGCGTCATCCTGGTCTATCCCGCAGAAGCAATGAACGCAAATACGCAAAACGCGTTGCTGAAAAACCTCGAGGAGCCCCCGCCTGCCACAGTTTTTCTTCTCGTCACCACGCAGCCCGAGCGCTTGCTCGCGACGGTGCGAAGCCGCTGCCTGAAGTTTGCGTTGCCGTTCCCGCCCTCGGAACCGGTCCTGAGCTGGCTGAAGGAGCAGGGCCTCAGGCAACCCGAGGCTACGCTGGCCGGTGCTGGAGGTGCGCCGCTCGCCGCGCTCAAAGCCGCCGACACGGACGCAGATCGCCTGTTCTTCATCGAGAATCTTGGAAATCCGGGCTTCGATCCGATCGCTCTCGCCGAAACGGTTGTGCGCGTCCCGCTGTGGGACTTGGTTGGATGGCTGCAACGCTGGAGCTACGATCTGCTGCTCGCCCGAGTCGCAGGCCGGGTACGGTATAGTCTGAACCATGAAGAAGTAATTTCCGATACGGCAGGCCACTGCGACGCTGCGGATATCGCCGCTTATCTGCGCCGGCTGGCGCAAGCCCGGGCGCTCGCCCGGCACCCGCTCAACGCGAAGCTGTTTGTTGAGGACCTCCTGCTGCAGTATCAGCGGCTGGTCGGTCGGCCGTGAGCGAAAAAAAGAGTCCGGCTCCGGGATGGGTCGACTCACACTGCCATCTGGATTTTCCGGAATTCGACGGC
>VBDE01000400.1 GCA_005883665.1 Betaproteobacteria bacterium | reverse complement strand
GGATCTTGCACAGGCCGTCGAGCGCGCGCGGGTATTCGCCCGAAAGCCACATCGAGTACGGCCGCGTGACGCCGTCGGGGAGCGTGATCTCCTTCAGCCCGAGCACGAAGTCGTCGCGCCCGGCGGGATTGAGCACGTCCACAGTCCACGACATGGTGCCGTCGGCGCCGGTCTTCGGCTCCTTCAGGCTGAACATCGCGTCGAGCACCGGGCCGTGCTTTTCATCGGGCAGCGCGCTCAGCTGCTCGCACTGCCAGCGCACCAGCTGCGCGACCGCCGAGCACAGGCTCGGCATGCGCTTCTTCTCCCCGTGCGGCGGAAAGGGCATGTCGAAGGCGTCGTCGCCCGAAGTCTTGGCGAGCGTGTCGAGCTTCAGGCGCAGCCACGCCGGGTCGTTCGCGCGCATGTCCATCGAGAGCGTCTTCGCGACCGCCCCCAGGCCGCGCGGCTGCTCGGCGCCGTTCACCCACGCCTCGAACGGATGCGCGCGGGTCTCGTTCTCCACGTGCCCGACGAAGAGCGCGAACTGCCCGTGCGGGTGCTCGATCATGTAGGTCCACGCCGGGTTGCCGCCGGCGAGGTTCGGCCGGCCCGGCCAGCGCAGGGAGGCGAGCACCGGCTCGGGCACGGCCTTGATCTCGATGCGGCGGTTGCGATCGTTGCTGACGAAGTCCTGCGGCGAAGACGCCGGATCGACCGAGAGCACCGAACCGAGGACGTTGTTCGGCCGGTAGGTCGCGAGGCCCTTGAGCCCGGACTTCCACGCCTCGAAATACAGGTTCTGAAAATCGGTGTAGGGATAGTTCTCCGGAACGTTGACGGTCTTGGAGATGCTGCTGTCTATGTAGGGCGCGACCGCAGCCACCATTTGCTCGTGCGCCGAGGCGGAGAGCTCGAGCGCGGTGACGAACGGGGGCGGCAGCTTCTCCATGTTGCCGCCTGCATGTTTATAGAAACGCCAGGCGTAGTCCTCGACGGGAAACTCCTTCAGCGTCCCATCGGCCATGCGTTTCTTGCGAGTATAGGTCCAGGCGAAGGGAGGCTCGATGCCGTTCGAGGCATTGTCCGCGAAGGCGAGGCTGATGGTGCCCGTGGGCGCGATCGAGAGGAGGTGCGAGTTGCGCATGCCCTGCCTGCGGATGAGCGCCTTCAGCTCTTGCGGCAGGCGCGCGGCGAAGCCCGAGCCAGAGAGGTACATGTCCTCGTTGAACAGCGGGAACGCGCCGCGCTCCCTGGCCAGATCGGAGGAGGCGCGGTAGGCGCAGTCGCGCATGAACTCCGATATTCTCGCTGCCGTTTCGCGCGCGGCCTCCGTGTCGCCTTGAGCGGCCAGGCCGTGACGTCGAGCACGTTGTCCAGCATGCGCACCGAGACTTCGACCACCTTGCCGAAGCGCTCGTAGTCGAACGCGGCCCTCTCAGAAAACGCGTGGTTCACGAAGCGGGTGAGGTTGATCGAGCCGAGGCAGCAGCAGCCATAGGCGGGGAGCGGCTGCTCTGCGCAAGGGTTCGTGGCCTCGATCGCCTCGCAGTAGTTGAGGTTGTTGTCCTGATTCATGCGGTCGATGAACAGGATCCCCGGCTCGGCGTGATCGTAGGTCGAGCGCATGATCTGGTCCCACAGCTCGCGGGCGCGCGGCTTCGCGTACACCCAAAGGCCGTCTTCTCTCTGGTAGACGAGGGAGGGGCCCTGTTTTCCACTTTGAGCGCCAGCCGCGATCGCATCCGCGTGCGGCCGTGCCTTGTGCACCAGCTCGATCTTGGCGTCGTCCTCGACCGCCCGCATGAAAGCGTCGGTCACGCCGACCGAGATGTTAAAGTTGGCGAGGTCGCCCCGGTCCTTGGCGTGGATGAATTCCTCGACGTCGGGATGATCGCAGCGCAGCACGCCCATCTGCGCGCCGCGGCGCGCCCCGGCCGATTCCACCGTCTCGCAAGAGCGGTCGAACACGCGCATATAAGACACGGGGCCGCTCGCGCGCGAGCGCGTGCCCCTCACCTCTGCGCCCTTGGGGCGGATCGCGGAGAAGTCGTAGCCGACCCCGCCGCCGCGGCGCATGGTCTCGGCGGCTTCCTGCAAGGCGGTGTAGATGCCGGGCTTGCCGTCCACGACCTCCGAGATCGAGTCGCCCAC
>VBDE01000389.1 GCA_005883665.1 Betaproteobacteria bacterium | reverse complement strand
GCACGATGCGGCGATGATCGCGCCGGCGAGCGCGATTTGAACTGTTCTGATCATGCTGTTCCCCCGGACCGTGACGCGCGCCATGTGGCGGCGCGCACAGTATAAGACAGTACGGGCCGATTTTCCGCGGCAGCTGCCGGGCTACTGGCGGTATCATGTGCCCTTCTTTACACCGAACGGGAGATCAAAATGTTCACAAGCAAAAAAGCCGCGGTGCTGTTCATCCTGACGAGCTGCCTGCTACCCGTATTTTCCCAAGCCGACGACGACGCTCACGAGCGCGATGCGGACAAGGACCGCGGTGTCCAGGTCGGGCCGCGTCCCTTTTATTTGATCGACAAGATGAGCCCCGGCCCGCTCAAGCACAAGCTGGAGCGTTGCAGCGAGGGTCCGTTCCGCAAGACCGCTTTTTCGATCGGTCACCGGGGCGGTGGCACTCTGCAATTCCCGGAGCACACCAAGGAAAGCCATGAAGCGGGCGCGCGCATGGGCGCCGGCATCCAGGAATGCGATGTGACCTTCACCAAGGACCGCGAACTGGTTTGCCGCCACGACCAGTGCGATTTGCATACCACCACCAATATTCTGGTAACGCCGCTGGCGGACAGGTGTTCCCAGCCGTTTTCCCCGGCTCAATTCGATGCGAGCGGCAAGCGCACCAAGGCGGCCACGGCGCTGTGCTGCACCAGTGACCTGACCGTGGATGAATTCAAGTCCCTCAAGGGCAAGATGGACGCCTTCAATCCCAATGCCAGGACCGCGCAGGAATTTCTGGGCGGTACCGCCAACTTTCGCACCGACCTGTATTCCACGGGCGCGACGCTGCTGACCCACAAGGAAAGCATCGATCTGCTCAAAGAGCTGGGCAGCCAGTACACCCCGGAGCTGAAAGGCCCGAACCGCGACGCCAAGTTGCAAGTAGAAGCGGTGTTCGGCAGCCAGGCTGCCTACGCCCAGGCGATGATCGACGACTACAAGGCGGCCGGCATTTCTCCCAGAATAGTGTGGGCGCAGTCTTTCAACAAAGACGACATCTTGTACTGGATCAAGAACGATCCGGATTTCGGCAGGCAGGCGGTGTTTCTGGACAGCGCCAATTTCCCGGCCGAGCTGCCCAACGCAGCGCAGCTGAAGGGCTATGCCAGCCAGGGCATCAGGATCGTTGCGCCGCCGATGTGGGCGCTGCTGGCGGTGGAGAACGGCAAGATCGTGCCCTCGCAGTACGCCAAGGACGCCAGGGCTGCCGGGCTCCACATCATCACCTGGACCCTCGAGCGTTCCGGACGCATCGTCGAGGAAGTGCTGCCTACCAAAGGCACGGCCAGCCCCTCGTTCTATTTTCAAACCACGCTGGACGCCCTCCACAACGATGGCGACCTGATGACCACATTGGACGTGTTGGCCAAGCAGGTGGGCATCCTGGGTATCTTCTCCGACTGGTCGGGCACCGTCAGCTACTACGCGAGCTGCATGGGTCTGAAATAAGCCCGGGAATCGGCCGTAACGAGGGTAAAAAGCACACGCCGGAGAAGACATGACGAAGCTCGCCGCGTTCATAGCCGCATCGCTTCTTTCCACGGTCGCGCTCGCGCAAGGTTACCCGAACCGGCCCGTGAGAGTCATCGTGCCTTGGCCGCCGGGGCAGGCCACCGACATCGCCGCGCGCGCGGTGGCCGAGAAGCTGCAACAAGCGCTCAAGCAGCCGTTCATCATCGACAACCGCGCCGGCGCCGGCGGCTCGATCGGCACCGACGCAGCCGTGATCGAGCGGGCCGATATCGATCATGCCGCACCTGCAGAAGACGCCCTACGAACCCGACAGGGACTTTGCCCCGATCAGCCTGGTCGCGCTGGTGCCGTTCGCGCTCGTCACGCACCCGTCGTTCCCGGCGACGAACGCGAAGGAGTTCATCGCCCACCTGCGCGCGAATCCGGACAAGTACACGTTCTCGTCTTCGGGCACCGGCGCGTCGGCGCACCTCATCACGGAGCTCTTCAACTCGATGGCGCAGGTCAAGGCGCGCCACGTGCCCTACAAGGGTAGCGCGCCGGCGCTCACCGACATCGTGGGCGGCCAGATCGACTACACCATCGAGACCCTGGCCGCGACCATCGGGCACATCAAGGGCGGTCGCCTGAAGACCTTCGGCACCTCGTTCGCGCAGCGCACCGCCGGCATGCCGGATGTCCCGTCGATCGCGGAAGCAGCCGACCTTCCGGCCTACGACATCGGCGCGTGGGTCGGCTACACCGCACCGGCCGGCACCTCGCGCGAGACTTGCGTGCGCCTCTCGGGCGAGATCCAGAAGGCCATGCAGGCTCCGGACCTGAAGGAGCGGTTTATCTCGCTAGGCATGGACGCCGTTTCCAACACGCCCGATGAGATGGCAGCGTTCATGCGAGCGCAACAGGAGCGCTACGGCTCGATCATCAAGAGCCAGAACATCAAGATCGAGCAATAGGCATGGAGGTCAAGCGCATTTCCGGTGCGCTTGGCGCCGAGATCCTCGGGGTGGATCTCGGAGGAGACCTCGCAGACGAGACCGTCGTGGCGATCCGGCGCGCTTTCCTCGAGCACTTGGTGGTGTTCTTTCACGACCAGCCACTCACCCCCGCCCAGTTCATGGCCTTTGCGCGGCGCATGGGCAAGCCGATCGAATACCCGCTCGTCAAGGGCATAGCCGGATTCCCGGAGGTCATCGAAGTCAAAAAGCTCGAGCACGAGCGGCATAACTTCGGCGGCTTGTGGCACTCCGACACCGCCTACCTCGAGAATCCGCCGATGGGCTCGATGCTGCTCGCGCGCGAGGTCCCGCCTTACGGCGGGGACACCGAGTTCGCCAATCAGTACGCGGCCTACGAGACTCTGTCCGAGGGCATGCGCAAGCTGCTCGACGGCCTGGTGGCCGTCAACGCTTCAACCAAAGCCGATGCCACGCGTACGCGTGAGGACCGCATGAAGGAACAGGGCCACGAGACCAGGCAGTTCCTCGCCGAGCACCCTGTCGTTCGCACCCATCCGGAAACCGGGCGCAAGGCGCTCTACGTGAACGTCGGCCACACCGTGCGCTTCAAGGACATGACCGAGGAAGAAAGCGCGCCGCTGCTGGAGTTCCTGTACCGGCACCAGGTGCGGCCCGAGCTCACCTGCCGGTTCCGCTGGCGCGTCGGCTCGCTCGCGTTCTGGGACAACCGCTGCACGCAGCACAACCCCTTGAACGACTATCACGGGCATCGGCGGGTGATGCATCGCATCACCCTCGCGGGCGACAAGCCGCGCTGATCGAGCGCGAAATAACGGCGATCGGGAAACGGCTCTAGCCGCCGCTTCGTGTGCGCGCGTCGCCGTGAATTCCGTTGACCCTGCAAAACCGGCGGCGTAGCATCGGTTCAGCGTCCCCGCTGCCGTTCCGGCCATAAGAACAACCGTGAGGAGTCATCGATGACCCATTTCTTCGCAAGGTCTCGT
>VBDE01000157.1 GCA_005883665.1 Betaproteobacteria bacterium | reverse complement strand
AAACCGGGCCAGCTCCCTTTGCGTGTCCTCCAGGGTCGGTCCCAGCCTGAACGAGCGGCCGTCGGGCAGCGGCAGGAAATTCGCGAAACGACGCTCGACGATCCTCAACCCGTGATCGGCGAGCTTCAATTCGCGGATGATCTTCGGATTGAGGAGGCTCACCGTATAGGCGGCCGTGGAGTTGCGGAAGCCGGGTGCGAATTCCTCTGTGACCGCCGCACCGCCGACGACGGCGCGGCGCTCGAGCACCCTCACCCTGAGGCCGGCGCCGGCGAGATAGCAGGCGCAGACCAGGCCGTTGTGTCCGCCGCCGACGATGACGACGTCGTAAGGCACTAGCGCCGCTTCTCGAAGCGGTAGACGGCGAGGCTGCCGAAGAAATTCGCAAACGTCCTGACGGGCCGGCCGCGGTGCAGCGTGACGCGCTCGAGCACGCGGATGCCGTCATTCTCCCCAGCGCTATCTGCAGCCGCAGGTCCCAACGCCCGAAGTTCGGGAACGAGACGATCGCCTCGCGCCCGACGCGGAGCATCTCGAGCAGGATCTGCTCGGTGTGCCGCACCGCCTGCAGCGTCTGCGACAGGATCACACAGTCGAAGGAGCCCGCGTCGAAACCGGCGAGTCCCCGCTCGAGATCGCTCTGGATGACGTTGACGCCGTTCTGCACGCAGGCGAGCACGTTGGCGTCGGCGATGTCGATCCCGTAACCCCGCGCATTGCGGGTCTGTCTCAGGTACTTGAGCAAAGTCCCATCGCCGCAGCCCAGGTCGAGCACGGTGGAATCCGGCCTGACCCAGGCGGCGATCGCCTGGAAATCGGAGCGGTCCGAGAGCGAGGCCTGCATCTGCCTGGTCATGGGCGCTCGAAGATGCCGTCGAAGTAAGCCCGCACGAGCGCGTGGTAGCGCGCGTCGTCGAGCAGGAATGCGTCGTGCCCGTGCGGTGCGTCGATCTCTGCGTAGGACACGTCGCGGCGGTTGTCCAGGAGCGCCTTGACGATCTCCCTCGCACGCGGCGGCGCGAAACGCCAGTCCGAGGACAGATCGTTGTCGTGCGCCGCCGCCGGGTCGAAATAGTCGAGCGCGCGCGTGATCAGCAAATAGGTGTTGGCGTCGAAATATTCGGAGAACTTGTCGCCCTGGTGTCGCAGGTAGGACTCGATCTCGAAATCGACGTCGAAATGGAACTGAATCGAGTCCGAGCGGAGTGCTCTGCCGAACTTCTCCATCATCGCGTCATCCGACAGGTACGTGATGTGGCCGATCATGCGCGCGAGGCGCAGGCCCCGGCGGGGCACCACTCCGTGCTCGTAGTAGTCGCCGCCGTGAAAATCGGGGTCGGTGGTGATCGCCTGGCGCGCCACCTCGTTGAAGGCGATGTTCTGCGCCGAGAGCCTGGGCGCGGCCGCGACCACGATGGCGTTGCGGATGCGATCAGGATAGCCGATCGTCCATTGCAGCGCCTGCATCGCGCCGAGGCTCCCTCCCATCACGGCGGCAAACGAATCGATGCCCAGCCGGTCGGCAAGCCGGGCCTGCGCGTTCACCCAGTCCTCGACCGTGACGACGGGGAACGAGGAACCGTAAGGCTTCCCGGATTTGGGATCGACGCTCTTCGGGCCGGTCGAGCCGAAGCAGCCGCCGACGTTGTTGACGCCGACGACGAAGAATTTCTCGGTGTCCACCGGCTTGCCGGGCCCGATCATGTTGTCCCACCAGCCGACGTTGTCCGGGTCATCGGCGTAGTAGCCGGCCACGTGGTGCGCCGCGTTGAGAGCGTGACAGGCGAGCACGGCATTTGATTTCGCCGCGTTCAGCGTCCCGTAGGTCTCGTAGACGAGATCGTACGAATCGAGCACCGCGCCGCTCCTGAAGCGCAGGGGCTCGGCGAAGTGCAGCATTTGCGGCCTGACCGCGCCGACCGAGCGCGGTTCTATGTGGTTTCTCGGCGCCATGAAATGAAAAACCCGCTTAGCCTGCTTGCTAAACGGGTCGCCCTCGCTTTAGCAATATTTGTTTTACGCCCGGTTACGAACCGGCGGCGCCTGCAAGCTGATGATCAAATCGGCGCGAAGCAGAAACTTACCTCAGCGGGACGGCGGCGTCAATTCTTTGGAGATAGCTTGAATCGGGGTTTGCGCTGCTGCCAGCGCTCGCGCCGAACGCGCTTGCGGCCCATTTTCTGCCGGTGCAGTTCGATCAGGTGATCGCGCATCTTGGCGATGACAAAATCGCGCACGTCGGCCGGCATCTGGGCCGCCTCGCGCTCGAAGCGCGGCACGACGGTTCCCGAATCGAATTTTCCATCGCGCACCAGGATCGGCACCTGCCCGCGCTCGCCTTCGGGCCCGCCGTCGCCTTGGTCCACGCCGTCGTGATAGAAGCCCTCGCGATCGCTCCATACCAGGGCGCGCTCGTTCAGTTCGACGTCATAGCAGAGCTGGAATCTGACGAAGGCCCCGCCCGCGTCCTGCCAGATGAACAGGTCGAAGTAATCGCTCTCGAACCACCGGCGCCTGAGCGACGGGTTGTTCTGCTCGACGATGAGGACCTCTCGCAGCATCGATCTCTCGGCGTGGACGGGTCGCGGGCCGGAACTTTAGGCGTTGAGCTTCGCGAGCAGTGCGCGCGCCTTTACGGGGTCGTGCGCGCGGTAGACGCGCGCGGCCGGCTCCTCGACCTCCCGGACCCGGGTCCTGAGGACCTGTTGCTTGATCGCGAGCAGTTGCGCCGGATGCATCGAAAACTCCCGCAGCCCGAAGCCGAGCAGAAGACGCGTCATGGCCGCGTCGCCCGCCATTTCTCCGCACACCGCGACCGGAGTCCTGGCGCGCTTGGCGCCGCGGATGGTCTGCGCGATAAGCTGCAGCACCGCCGGGTGCAGCGGATCGTACAAATGCGCCACCGTATCGTCGGTGCGATCGATCGCGAGCGTGTACTGGATCAGGTCGTTGGTCCCGATCGAAAGAAAATCCAGTTTCCGGACGAAATATTTCAGGGACAGCGCCGCGGCCGGCACCTCTATCATGCCGCCGATCTGTATGCGCCGGTCGTACGGGATCTTGTGGTCGTCGAGCGTTTCCTTTGCCTGCCGCACCGCGGCGAACGTCTGTTCGACCTCGTGCGCGTGGGCGAGCATCGGAATGAGCAGGCGTATCTTTCCGTGGCGGGAGGCGCGGAGGATCGCGCGAAGCTGGGTCAGAAACATCTGCGGCTCGGCAAGACAGAAGCGTATCGCGCGAAGACCGAGCGCGGGGTTGGGACCGCCTCGGTCGGCGCCGTTGATGCTCTTGTCGGCGCCGAGGTCGAGCGTCCTGATCGTGACCGGTCGGCCGTGCATCGCATCGGCGACCTCGCGGTAGGCCTCGAACTGTTCGTCTTCCGAAGGCAGATCGTCCCGGTTGAGGAACAGGAATTCGCTGCGGAAGAGGCCGATTCCGGCCGCTCCGGCTTCGTTGGCCTCCTTCACGTCCTGCGGCAGCTCGATATTGGCCTGAAGGTCGACCACGACGCCGTCCATCGTCGCCGAGCGCGCCGTGCGCAGGCGCTTCAGTTTCTGCCGCTCGGCTTCGATTTCGCCCCGGAGCCGCCGATATTCGTCGAGCACCCGCGCGCCGGGATTGACGATCAGCACGCCTTCGCGGCCGTCGACGATCACGAGCTCGCCCTCCCAGATCATGCTGCGCGCGTGATGCAGGCCCACGATCGCCGGGATGTTGAGGCCGCGTGCGACGATGGCCGTGTGGGAGGTGACCCCGCCGAGGTCGGTCACGAAGCCCGCGTACTGGTGCTGCTTGAACAGAATCATGTCCGCGGGCGACAGGTCGTGCGCCACCACGATCAGGTCTTCCTCGTACGAGGGCGCGGCGGGTGCATGCCCCGTGCCGAGCATCGCCTTCAGCACGCGTTCGACCACCTGAACGATGTCCTGCTTGCGCTCGCGCAGGTACGGGTCGTCCATCTCGTCGAACTGCGATACGAGGTAGTCCATCTGCAGCACCAACGCCCATTCGGCGTTGCAGCGCCGATTGCCGATCAGCTCGCGCGGAACAACGGAGAGATTGGAATCATTGAGCAGCATCGCGTGCAGGCTGAGGATCGCCTTCATCTCCGCCGGCGCGCCGGCGGACACGCTCGTCTGCAACGCGGCAAGCTCGCCCCGGACCTGCGCGATCGCATTGTCGAAGCGCGCGATCTCCGCCTCGATCCCCTGCGGTGCGATCTCGTAGTGCGCCACTTCCAGGCGCGCAGTCGAGACGAGGTGCGCGTGGCCGATCGCAATTCCCCCGGAGACGCCTGCGCCGTGCAGGGTGAAGCTCGCGCTGCTCGCCTGAGGATTCTCGCCCATTTTCACTGAAAGCCTACTCCTCTTCCCCGAAGCGCTCCGTGATGAGCCGGACCACCGCGGCGAGCGCGCTTTCCGCGTCCTCGCCGTCGGCTTCGATGACGACGCGGCTGCCCTTGCCCGCGGCGAGCATCATGACGCCCATGATGCTTTTCGCGTTCACGCGCCGGCCGTTGCGCGACAGCCACACCTCCGCGGCGAATTTCGCCGCGAGCTGCGTGAGCTTCGCCGCGGCGCGCGCGTGCAGCCCCAGCTTGTTGACGATTTCAGCTTCGATTCGCGGCATTGCACGCGTCCGAATTCAGGTGGACCACGCCGTCCCGCCCGCCGCTCCTCGCCTTCTCGACCACGGCGGCGAGCGGTTCATCGCGGTAGGTGAGCGCGCGGATCAGCATGGGGAGGCTCGCCCCCGACAGGCCTTCGACCTTGCCGGGCTTGAGCAGGCGAGTAGCGATGTTCGAAGGCGTAGCGCCCAGAATATCGGTGAGCACCAGCACACCGTCGCCGCTGTCGAGCTGGCGCACGAGCTCCTGGGCCTGGGGCAGGATCGCGTCGGGATCGTCATGGACCGTCACGCCCAGCTGCTGCACCTGCAGCGGCCGCTTGCCGAGCACATGGCTCGTGCCGTGGATGAGCGCCTCGCCCAGGGCGCCGTGCGCGACGATGAGAACTCCGACCATGATTGCCGTGTCCGAAGTGACTGCCTTCCGGCCCAGTCTAACGACCGCTGCCGGAACGATCAACTGGGAAGGGTCTCTTCTACCTTACGGCGGCTTCGACAGCGTCGAGAAACATTCCGGCGACATCGAAGCCGGTCTGGTCGGTGATTTCCCGGAAGCAGGTAGGGCTGGTGACGTTGATCTCGGTGAGCCAGTCCCCGATCACGTCCAGGCCGACGAGGAGCAGCCCCTGGCGCGCGAGCTCCGGCCCGAGCGCGTTCGCGATTTCCAAGTCTCGCCGCGAGAGGGGCTTTGCGACGCCGGTGCCCCCGGCGGCGAGGTTGCCGCGCGTCTCGCCAGGCTTGGGGATGCGCGCAAGGCAATGCGGCACGGCTTTCCCCGCGATCAACAGGATGCGCTTGTCGCCCTCGCGGATTTCCGGGATGTAGCGCTGTGCCATGACCGATTTTGCGCCGTCGCGAACCAGCGTTTCGACGATGACGTTGCGGTTGGGATCGCCCGAGGCGACGCGAAACACCGATTCCCCGCCCATTCCGTCGAGCGGCTTGAGCACCACGTCGCGGTGAGCGTCGATGAACTCCTGGAGTTGCCCGGCGAGCCGTGTCACCAGCGTCGGCGGGGAGAACTGCGGGTATTTCGCGATCGCCAGCTTCTCACTGTGGTCGCGGATCGCGCGCGGTTCGTTGAACACCTTCGCGCCATCCTCTTGCGCGAGCTCCAAAAGCCAGGTGCTCGCGACGTACTCGGTGTCGAACGGCGGGTCCTTGCGCATGAGCACCACGTCGAATTCATCGAGCGGCGTCTCTTTCGGCGGCGCCGTCTTGTACCAGGAGTCTTTTTCCCCGGTCAGAGTCAGCCGCGATATCTCGCCGACGACCCGGCCGCCCTTCCACATCAGCCCTTCCTGCAGCATGAAATGCAGCTCGTGGCCGCGCTTCGCGGCCTCGACCATCATCGCGTAGGTCGAGTCCTTGTGGACCTTGAACGAGGGTAGCGGATCGGCGATGAACGCGATTCTCATCTGGCGAGCAACTCGCGGGCCGATGCGTAGGGTTTCATTCCACCTTGATGCCGGCGGCCTTGATGATCGGCCACCATTTGTCGATCTCGGCCTTGTGGAAAGCTGCCAGCCCTTCCGGCGCCTGCAGCTCGCGAGAGGCGACGTCCAGGCCCAGATCGGAGAAGCGCGCCTTGAGCGCCGGATCCGCCAGCGCCTCGACCATCGCGGCATTGATACGGGCGACGACCTGCTTGGGCATTCCCTTCGGACCGAACAGGCCGAACCAGCCTGCGGCGTAGAGCCCCGGTATGCCGCTCTCGTCCGATGTCGGCACGTCGGGGATCGCGGCAGAGCGCTTGGGCGAGAGATTGGCGATTATCTTGACCGCCCCCGCGCGCGCCTGCGGCAGCGCCGCAGCGGCCTGGAGCACCATCAGGTCGACCTGCCCGCCGAGCATCGCCTGCATCGCCGGCCCGGCGCCGCGAAAGGGAACGAAGAGCATCGTCGTGCCGGTGGCCTGCTGCATCTGGATGCCGCTCAGTTTCGCCGCGGCGGTCTGCTCGACGAGCGTCGCCTTGCCCGGATTCGCCTTCATCCAGGCCACCAGCCCCTTCAGATCGCCGGCCGGAAAGTCCTTGCGCGCGATCATCAGCTGCGGGTTGATGGAAATCAGCCCGATCGGCTCGAAATCCTTCTGCAGGTCGTAGTTCAGCGGGTAGATGATGTTGCCGACGTGCGTGTCCCACTGGCCGATGTCGATGGTGTAGCCGTCCGGCGCCGCGCGCGCGACGCGGCCGAGCGCGATGCTGCCGCCGGCGCCGCCCGCGTTCTCGATCACTACCGTCTGCCCGAGCGGCTGCCGCATCCGCTCGCCGAGGATGCGTGCCGCAGTGTCGGTCGAGCCGCCGGGCGGGAACGGCGCGATGAGCGTGATCGGCCGCGTCGGAAAATTCTGAGCCTGCGCAGCGGTGATGCCGGCGAACAAGGCCAGGGCGACCGCAGCGATGGGTTTTCTCACGTTCTCCCCCTCAAGGTGTCATCGGCACCGATAGTGAAGATGATAGTCCACCACCGCTCCGTGGGCGTGCCGTGCGGATCTGGGCGGGACTATTTCGCCGCGCCGAGCATGTAGTCGACCGCCGCCTTCACTTCCGCATCCGAGAGCGTCAGATTACCGCCCTTGGGCGGCATCGCGCCCTTGCCCTTGAGCGCGTTCTCGTACACGTGCTCGGTGCCGTGCATGAGGTGCATCGCCCACGCCTTCTTGTCGCCGAACTTCGGCGCGTTCGCCACGCCCGTGCCGTGGCAGGCCATACACGTCGATTCGTACACCGTCCTGCCGTCCGGCTTGGCCGCCACCTGCACCGTGGACCCGGGCGCCGCCGGCCCGGCCGCGCCGAGATTGACCTCGGCGACCGGCTTGATGCGCTTTGCGACTGCTTCGGGCGATTTGGCGTCCTCGTCGTAGTTCCGACCGCTCGTCGCGAGTTGCGCAAGCAGGACGATGACGATGATCGTCCCGACGAAGAAGAGCACCAGCGCGGTGACGAGCTGCTTGGGAGTCTTGATCAGGGATTCGTGGCGCTTTGCGCTCATTCTCGCGCCTGTGGGCGGGCGTAGAAACGCACGCATTATAATCCCTTCTCATGATCGATCCCCTCGTCGTCGAAGAACTGATCGACCGGGCGCTCGCCGAGGACATCGGCTTCGCCGACCTCACCTCGGAGCTGGTGATCCCGGCCGACGCGCGCGCGGAACTCGCCTTGAACGCACGCCAGGACATCGTCGTCGCCGGGATCGACGTTGCAGCGCAGGTTTTCCGCCGCCGCGTGCCGGAGTGCCGAGTCGAGCTGCATGTGAAGGACGGCGATCGCGTCAAGTCCGGCACGGCGATGGGGCGACTGGAAGGCCCCGCCCGCGGGCTGCTGGCGGTGGAGCGAACCGCATTGAATTTCCTCCAGCACCTCTCGGGAGTCGCCACCCTCACCGCGCAGTACGTCGAGCGCATCGCGGGCACGCGCGCGGTGCTGATCGACACGCGCAAAACGACACCGGGCATGCGCGCGCTGGAAAAACACGCCGCGCAGCTCGGCGGGGCGCGCAACCACCGGTTGCGCCTGGATGACGGCGTGCTCATCAAGGACAACCACATCAGCGTGTGCGGCTCGATCGCCCTTGCCGTGAAGCGCGCACGCTCGGTCGTTCCCGTCCTCACCAAGATCGAGGTCGAATGCGATACGCTCGGGCAAGTGAAGGAGGCGCTCGAGGCGGGGGCCGACATGATTCTGCTCGACAACATGAGTCTGGAAGACTTGCGGCGCGCGGTCGCGCTCTCGGGTGGTCGGGTTCCGCTCGAGGCCTCCGGCGGCGTGAAGCTGGAGACCCTGCGCGCCGTCGCCGAGACCGGAGTCGATTTCATCTCGGTGGGCCGAATCACACAGTCGGCGCCTGCGGTGGACATCGGCCTCGACGCAGTCGTCAGGGTCTGACATGGCAAGACACTCGGTGTGCCTGTTCTGCTCTGCGGTCGAGGATCTCCCGGTCGCCACGCGCAGCCTCGCCGCGGAATTCGGCGCTGCTTGCGCACGGCGCGGATTGCGCTTGGTATACGGCGGCAGCGGCCGCGGGCTCATGGGGATCGCTGCGCGCGCTGCTGCGGCCGCCGGCGGCGAAGTGCTCGGCATCATGCCGCGCCAGCTGGTGCGGCCCGAGCGCGCCGCGGACAACATCGGCACCCTGCAAATCGTGGACACACTCGCCGAGCGCAAGCAGAGAATGGCCGAAACGTCCGACCTCTTCGTCGCGCTTCCCGG
>VBDE01000156.1 GCA_005883665.1 Betaproteobacteria bacterium | reverse complement strand
TCCGGACAGACGCTGAATCGTGGCGCCGTGCTCCTCGTTCACGTGCCACAGGCTGTGGCGGATCACCTCGTAGGTGATCGGGTCGATGTTCCTCGCGCCTTTTCGATGCAGCTTGAGCTTGGGCGAGATGGAAAGGTTTTTCGGGGGCACGTAGCCCATGTTCCTGCCGTCGAAGACGGCATCCTTCATTTCGCTCACTTTCATGCCTGTTTCCCGAAATTGATTTCGAAGTTGCCGAAGGCGTCCACCTTGAGCGAGCGCTCCGGATGCACCACGACCGTGGTGTCGGTCGTTTCGATCACCGCCGGGCCCCTGATGCGGTTTCCCGGCGCGAGCAGCGCTCCGTCGTAAATAGGCGTGGCCACCCCTTTTTTCAGATCGGCCCAATAGATACTACGCTTGCCGCTCGCCGCTTTTGGACTGATCTTCGCGTTGAGTTTTTTTCTTGCCGAGAGCCTCGGCCGCGGCGTCGCGGCGGTGGCGCGCAGGCGCAGCGTCACGATCTCCACGCGCGCCTCGCCGTAGGACGAACCGCTCCCGTACAGCTGCTCGTAGCGCGCATAGAAGCGCTGGTGCAGCCGTCCCCAGAGCGAGGTCCTGACGCGTCTCTCCGGCAGCATCACCTCGACCTCGTTGATCTGGCCCTTGTGGCGCATGTCTAGCGAGAACTGATAGTGCCGCCGCTGCCCGGCGATGCCGTCGCGGTCCATCTGTTCGTTCGCTTTTTTCTCCAAGGCCTCGAGCGAGGCGTTCACCCGCCCCGCCTCGAACGGGCTCGCCTGGATGTCAACCTGCTCGTAGACGTGCAAGATGTCGGCGGACGCGGCGCCGAAGGCGCACCAGGTGGAGGCGATCTCCTTCTGAGGGACGATGACTTTCTGCACGCCGAGCTCGCGGGCGAAGACTCCCGCATGCGCCGGGCCCGCGCCGCCGAAGGCGAACAGCACGAAATCGCGCGGGTCGAAGCCCTTCTCCACGGTCGTCTTGCGGATGATGTCGGCCATCTTGAACTCGGCGATCCTGGCGATGCCGCTCGCGGCCTCATTGAGCGAAAGGCCGAGCGCCGAGGCGATGCGCTGCACCGAGTCCACCGCCTTCTTCCTGTCGAGCCGGATGCGCCCGCCGAGGAAGTTGTCCGGGTTTATGTATCCGAGCACCACGTCGGCGTCGGTGACGGTCGCGATCGTGCCGCCCTTGCCGTAGCAGACTGGCCCAGGATCGGCGCCCGCCGACTCCGGTCCCACCGCGAGCGTCTTCGCGGCCGGATCGACGCGAGCGAGCGATCCGCCGCCCGAGCCGATCGCCTGGATGTCGACCTTGGGCAGGAAATATTCGTACTGCGCGACATTGGAAACGAAGGAGTAGGCGGGCTGTCCGCCGTAGATGATTCCGACATCGAAAGACGTTCCGCCCATGTCGGTAGTGATGATATTGGGGCAGCCCATGAGGCGCCCGAGGTAGAGCGAGCCGGTGACCCCGGACACGGGGCCCGAGTCGAGCGTGAGGAGCGGCGACTCGATCGCCCGGTCCACCGAGATCGAGCCGCCGCCGCACTGAGTGATCTGCAGCGGCTGCCGGTAGCCGGACTTTTTCAACTGCTCGTCCAGATTGGCCAGATACTTCGCCATCACCGGCCCGATGTAGGCGTTCAATGCGGTCGCGGTGACGCGCTCGTATTCGCCCCACCTGGGCGCGATATCGGTCGAGCAGGAAACAAAAAGAGTTGGCGCGATTTTTTCGATCATCTCCTTCACGCGCTGCTCGTGCTGCGGATACTTGAACGACCAGAGAAAACAAACGCCGATCGCCTCGACGCCCTGCTCCACCAGCCGCCGGATCGCGTCTTCCGCCTGGGATTCGTTGAGCGGGACGACCACCTCGCCGAAGCAGTCGACGCGCTCCGACACGCCCTCGATCAAACGCTTGGGCACGATGGGCACCGGCTTCTGGCTCGAGGGAAAGTGAACCACCCTGGCGATGTCCCGCGAGGAAACGCCGCGCGAGCCGCGCATGATGTGGATCGCGTCTTCGTGGCCGTGCGTCGTGATCAGGCCGACGCGCGCGCCTTTTCTCTGGATGAGCGCGTTCGTGCCGACCGTGGTGCCGTGGGTGAGCACCGCGATCTCGCTGCAGAACTGTTCGAACGAGAGCCCGAGCCGCTCGGCCGCCACGCGCATCGCGGCGAGCATGCCTTCGGCGAAATTGCCCGGCGTCGAGGGCGCCTTGGTCGCGGTGATGCGGCCCGAGCGATCGAGCGCCACGCAGTCGGTGAACGTGCCGCCGATGTCCACGCCGACCAGCAAATTCGAAGCCGGGCCCGCCACTCCGCCTCCTTTTTTTGAGCGAGAATGGTAGCGTATTTGCCGGCGGACCAACAGAAAAAGAGGGAGCGATGAAGCAGCAAACGGTGGGAATGATCGGTCTCGGAATCATGGGCTCGGCGATGTCGTTCAACCTCGGCCGCGCGGGATTCCGCGTCGCCGGCTACGACGTGGCGCCGAAACGGCGCGCCGAGCACGCACGGGCAGGCGGCATCGCGGCGAGGAGCGCGCGCGAAGTCGCGCGGCGCTCGAACATCATCATTACTTCGCTCCCTTCCGCCCGCGCCCTCGCCGAGGTCGCCGCCGAGATCGCCGCCTCGGCGGCGCGCGGAGCGATCGTGATCGAGACGAGCACCCTGCCGATCGCGGTGAAGGAAGCGGCTCGAGGCGTGCTTGCAAAGCGCGGCGTGATCCTGCTCGACTGCCCCTTGAGCGGCACGGGCGCGCAAGCGCGCGTCAAGGACCTGATCGCCTATGCAAGCGGCGATCGCGCGGCGTACCGGAAGATCGTGCCGGTGCTCCAGGGCTTCACCCGGGCGAATTATTACGTCGGCGCGTTCGGCGCCGGCTCGAAGATGAAATTCGTCGCCAACCTCCTGGTCGCGATCCACAACGTCGCGGCGGCTGAGGCGATGGTGCTGGGGATGAAAGCGGGCCTCGATCCTGCGCTCGTGCTTAAGGTCGTCTCGGACGGCGCAGGCGGCTCGCGGATGCTGCAAGTGCGCGGCCCGATGATGGTGAAAGGCGACTATTCGGAAGCCACAATGAAGAACGAGGTCTGGCAGAAGGACATGAGCATCATCGGCGACTTCGCCCGCGAAATCGACTGCCCGACACCGCTATTTGCCGCAAGCGCCCCGATCTACAACGCCGCGATGGCGATGGGCCTGGGCAAGGAAGACACGGGCGCCGTGTGCGCCGTCCTCGAACAAATGGCCGGGAGGCCGCGGCGGAAAGGAAAGCGCGCGCGGCGCTGAGCCGGCGCTCATCGCGCAAGCCGTTGATAAAAACTGCTGCTGAAAACCTCGTCCGGATCGTATTGCTTCTTCAAAGCGATGAATCGATCCCAGTTCGGGTAGGCACGACGCGTCTGCGCGACGGTGCCCCGGACCGTCCTCGCAGGCGCAACGTTCGGTCAGCGCATCCGCCGACCCCGGCCGACTTCACGAGGGATTGCGGCCGCGATGCTTCTCCAGGAACTGCAACAGACGGGGGAAGATGTCGACGTGACAGTTCTTGCCCATGAACACGTCCTGATGGCCGTAGTTCGGAAACACGTGCAGCTCGTGGCGGCCGGGAACGACTTTTTGCAGACGCTCGTAGCACACGATGTTCGAGTCGGTGAACACATGGTTCTGCTCGCCGGTCATGAACAGGACCGGCGTGTTGATGTCCTTGGCATATTCCATATAGTTGTCCGGGAGCGATTTGTATTTGGGATCCCGCGGCGCGTACTTCACCGCAGTGCTGTCCGAGAACACCATCTTCATCACGTGCCGGTAGTAATGCACGGCGACTCCGCCGTACAGGTCACCGCCGCGCCGGTGGGTGACGTCATCCAGGTTCTCGTGCTTGTACAAGGCGGGGAAACCCGTGCCCCACATGAAGCTGAGCATGTGACACTCCGGCACATTGCATTCACGGTGCACGGCGGAGACCCCCCAGGACAGAAGCTTACCCATCGAGAACCCTGGCTCGCGGCGCCAATAAGGGTTCATGTATTCCAGTCCGAGGACATACTCGAACATGAAGGGACCCATGACTCCCTTGAACTTGGACCAGGTCGGTATGCGCGGCGTGAGCGAGACGCTGTTTGAGATCACGCTCGAGATGCCGGTGGTGACCTTGCCGAACAGGCTCATCATGAAAGACACCGAGCCCAGGCAGTGGCAGATCACGTGGATGCGGCAATTCGGTCCGCTGTGGCGGCGCACCGCATCGAAGGCGGGCGGAAAATCGAACAGCGCAATGTCGTCCATGTTGAAACGATTGCGGTGCAGGTTGTAGCCGTGCCGGTTGCTCATGCGGAAGTCCAGCGTCCACACGTCGGTGAAGCCGCGGTCGAGCAGGAACTGCACCAAGCTGTAATGCTCGGGCATGATGTACATGTCGCTGGAGGTCGTCAGTCCATGGATGATGACGACCACGTCGTCGCAGGGCTTGCGCAGGAAGCGCAACAGGCTCAGGCTCAGCTTGTCCGCAGTGGTGAACGGATGCGTGCTGACCTCCGCGTTGGTCACGCCCTCGGTAGTGTAGAGCGGGATCTCGCGCTCGAACGGCGCCATCTTCGGCATCCAGGAGGGGCCGTAGGTCTGCCACAGGCTGCCCAGGAAATATTTGCCGAAGCGCTCCACGCCCTGCATGCGGTCGGAGAAAGTGCTGCCGCTCGCGCGGATCGTCGTCAGCTCCTTCAGGAAATCCATCGGTTCGATGCGCAGAATCCCCACGGCCTGGACCCGCGTCGAAGCCTCGGCCGCAGCTTCGATATGCCCGCCGAAGACGTTGACGAAGAGCGTCGTCGTGTCCTTCCAGACGTCCGGGCCCACTTCGTCCTGGACGTTCTTGAAGCCGCTCAGCGTCAAGGGTTGGCCGGCGCCGTCGCGGAAAAACAGCCGATAGCGCATCTCCCGGCGGTTGCGGTCCGCGGCGTGCACGAACAAGTTGAAAGTGCCTTTTTCGACGACTCTCTTGCCCCCGTAACACGGAGCGTCGACGTAGCCGATAGTCTCGGCCTGGTGCTCCGGGGAGCTCAGGAAACCATCGAGGTCGTCGGAGCGGATCGTGAGGTGAAACATCAAGGAGGTGCCGCTCGACTTGCCTTGGTCGTAGCCGTCCTGGAAGTCGGTTTGACCGAGGGTCACAAACCCTTTCATGTCCTCGGTGAATTGAAACGACGTCAGTTTGGTCTTCGCGTCCATGGTTCTCCTCCCGTTTCCAACGTGAGCGTCAGCGCAAGAGCCGGTCCCTGGGTCGGCTGGCGACGATGAAAAAGATGAATACCGCGTGCCGATTCATGCCGGTCACAAGTCGGCTCCGGGCTTCACGCCGGTCATTCCTTCGGCCACTCGTTCGGACAGCGCCGAGATCGTGGCGATGGGGTTGGCTCCCAGGGCGGTCGGCACAATCGACCCGTCCGCCACGTACAGGCCTTTATAGCCGAACACTTGTCCCATCTCTTCGGGCTTGGCGCTCGTCACTCCATCCGCCGGACTGTCCGCCAGCCGGCAGCCGCCGAGGGCGTGCACCGTGACGTTTTTCCGGGACGGCCACCACCAGTTGGGCATCGCGAAGAACGTTTTCGCGCCGACTTGATCTCGGAACCGTCTGCCCGAGTCGAGGATGGCCTTGTACAAAGGCATATTCTCCCGCCGCGGCCAGTCGACATCGAGATAGCCGTTGGCGTTGAGCCTGGCGACCCCGTTTGCATTGTCCAGCCCCATGCACAGGAGCACGCTCGCGTTATAGGAAAGGTCCTCGCTCAGGAGATCGCCCAAAGCGAATCCGATGCGCCCGAAAGAGGCGCCCGAAAAAAGGCGGCGCACCATGTCCCTGAGGGTCTTCCAAAACGCCGAAAAATGCGAAAAACTGGGTAGCGCCTCGATGAACCAGGAGCCGAACGCCGGATAGCTCGCGTCCTCCAGCACAAAGGCGCGTGATCGATCGAAATTGCTGAACAGGTTGAAGTCGGTGGCCTGTGTGATGACCGGTCCATAGTTCGGATCGGCCGCCCGCTTGCCCCCGAACACAAAGGACAAAAAGTCCCCGTTGCCCGAGAAACGCCTGCCCAAGTTGTCGCTGATCCTGGGCAGAGTCCTGAAGACGTCCCGGCAGCGCAGCAGCAGCTCGTTGGAACCCAGAGTGCCCGCCGAAACCACGACGCGGCGGGTGCTGACCGATATCTCCTTCTTGTGGTTGAGGTCTCGGTAATAGACGCGATAGCCATTGCCGCCGTCGGCGCCGGGATCGTCCTCGCCCACCGCACTCAAGGGCACGATCTTTTCGGCCAGATGCTCGGTCAGGATCCTGGCCCCGTAACGATACTCGGCTGCGAACAAATAGTTCAGATCCACCGTGTTTTTCGAATGCGTGTTGCAGCCGACGTCGCATTCGCCGCAATACACGCAGGAGGTCTGCAATGCCCCGTGACGGTTTCTCTCCTGGACCCCGATGGGGGTGGGATTGCTGAAATCATTGCCGAAGAAAACGTTGATATCGACGAGCCGCGAATTGCGCCCTTCGTTTTGGGCGACTTCCTTGAACAGTTCCGCGCGCACGACCTTTCGGCGCGGTTCGGCGTTCTGCGGAATCGGGCGAGCCCCGAGCACCGCCTTCGTTATCCGGTAGTAGGGCTCGAGGCTGGCTCGATTGATCGATTTGGGCCATCCTTGGGCGAACACCTCGTCCGGCGGCTGCATGTAGACGTTCGCGTAGATCAACGACCCGCCGCCGTAACCGGCGCAGACGACCGCGTCCATATTGCGAAAATTGCGGATGTCGAACATCCCGTGCAGCTCCTCCTCGGATGCCAGGTCGGGACGGGCCCGGTCCTCGTCCGGCCGGTACCAGAAATTGCGGGCCATGTCGTGCGGCGTCCGCGGGAACGATCCCATGGGATAGCGCTTTCCGCGCTCTAGGACCAAGACCTTGCCCGGCCACGCTTTGGAAGTGCGACAGGCGAGGATGCCTCCGCCGAAACCGCTGCCTATTACGACGACCTCGTAGTCGTACGATATTGTCGTCATCTGCAATCCACTCCCCTCATGCTGCTGATGTCCGTTTGAAAACCGGACCGGATTGTTTTCTAAACGTCATACCGCGTATTGAGCGTATTTGCGCCGCTGCGCCGCCGAAAACCGCGCCTCATTTGCGAATCAAGACGGGCGATTCGATCAGCTCCGGACCGGTCGCCTTGGGGTCGGCGGATACGATCTCCGGGCCGACCCCGCCGTCGCGGGCTTCCCACTTGCGCGGCACGCGGCGAATTCCCACCGGATATAGGGTCAGGTTGCCTTGCGCGTCGATTTTCATTCTGAGGAAATTTTTCCAATCTTCTATCGCAAGCGAGGAAAATGCCTCGTTGGAGTGACGGCCGAAGACGTTGATCGAGATCAACAGATAGATCCCCATGATGACCGAGCCGACGATCCACCCCGCGATCAAGATGAGAACTGCGCTGAGCAAGAGCTGAGGTGTACTGTGAAAGGGAGATCCCATGACGACCGCCAAGCGGGTCGCACCCCACCCGATCAGAAACACCGCAAACAGATGCGTCAATCCGTGAACGGTGCCTGCCACTACTCTATAGGCCCGGGAGTGCGTGTCGGTAAACAGCCAAAATCCCAGGAACACCGTCACCACCCAGAACGCCGCGACCGAGGAGTTGAGCGCCGCGTTGAAGGCCACGCGCAAGGCTTGGCCGAACTGGCCGAGTCCGTAGCCGGTGAGATCCACCATCACCGACCAGGCGGTCAGCATGTAAAGCAGCCCGCTCACGATCCCGAACAGGGGATTGGAGAAAAGAAAAAGCAGATTGCGCCAGGAGAGCGATTTCGAGGTTCCTGGATCGGGGAAGCTCTGCTTCAACTTGAAATTGCCGTTGGCGAGCGTCGACACGTCCGGGCCGTGGGTCGGGTGCAGGAACGCGCCGCCGCCGCCCGCGGTGATCTTCTGCGTGCCGTCGCCGGCCTCGTGGCGCCGGTAGTGGTGCAAGTCCCCGGCCAGGAACACCGCGACTTTGCGCTTGAGGACCTTGTTCTCGAGGAACGCGAGGTTGTTATCGTTGTAGTCCGGATCGTCCTCCCCGTAAATCTGCGCGTAGATCCAGTGAGGCTCGGCATTGCAGAGGATCACCCGGTCCTCCGGGGCCATCGCCTTGGCCACCAATTTGAAATATTCGATCTGACGGTCGTCGAGGTCCGAATCCAGTTGCACGTCGGTGCCGAGCAGCCACCAGCGGCGCGGAAGCTTTGCCGCGAAATAGCTGCGGGTTTGCTTGGCCTGCCATCCGGCGAACCATTCCCTAGTGCAGAACAGCCGCGTGAAGGCCACTAGGCTGTCGTACCAATCGTGATTGCCCGGGACAGCGTAGACCGAGGGGTTGGGTGGCTGGGTATTGCGAAGCGCGCATTCGTACGGCGCGACCAACCGTTGCTTGTATTCGGAGCGGCTCGCGACCGGGTAGACTTCGTCGCCCCCGAACACGAGGATGGCGCCGCGTTTCGTCTCGTGCCGGTTTCCCCGCTCATCCGCGAGCGTCAAATTCGGCTGCGCGAGCGCACAGGCGATGGCGTAGGTCGAGTTCCATCCGTCACCGACGTCCGCCACATAGTCGATCCACATCGACTCGTCCGCACCGACGCTTGAGTAGTCGTCGACGCTGATCTCGGGTGCAGCCAGCGCTTCCAGCAGCCGGAAATCGCTGTGCCGGCCGAACAAGGTCGAAGCCGCAACCTCCATTCCGGTGCGGATGAGCTGGAGGGGATCGTACCAGCGCACCATCGGCATCTGCTTGGGTTGGGGCATCGAATTCCTCCCGCGAGAATCAAGCGTCCCCATCCTGGTCCGTCCCCCGCTTCTTGCACGGCCGGTACACGCCGGCCCGCGACGGCAACCTGGCCTGCCGGAGAGCGTATTGTCTCCGCTTCAGCCCGCCTTGCCTACCTTTCGGAACTGAGCCGAGATGGTGATCAAGGCCTCCAAGGGAATTTACCTATAATGCTGTCAGGAATTCCGGACAACCCTGCTCGGGATACGATCTCCGTCCGCTGCCTCGGGCGCCCGGCTTCACTCCACCTTGATCCCCGCCTCCTTGATCAGCCTCGCGTACTTCGCCGTTTCGGATTTCATGAACTCGACGAACTGCTGCGGAGTGCTGTAGACCGCCTCGACGCCCAGATCGGCGAATTTCTTCTTCACTTCCGCGTCCTGCATCGTCTTGACGAGGTCCGCGTGGAACTTCTCGGTGATGGCCTTGGGCGTTCCCGCCGGCATGAACACGCCCCACCAGTTCACCGCGACCAGCCCCGGGACCGATTCCGCGCAGGGCGGAAGCTCGGGCATGATCGGGCTGCGCTCGGCTCCGGTCACGCAAAGGGCGCGCGCTCTTCCGGCCTTGATGAATTGCATCGCCGGCAGTGAATCGGAAAAGATGTACTGGATGTGCCCGGCGACCAGATCCTGCACGCCGAGTATCCCGCCCTTGTAGGGAACTTCAGTCGCCTTCACCCCGGTGATGTTCGTGTACATCGCGCCGGCGAGATGCGAGATGCTTCCCGGCCCGCTGGTTCCATAATTGAGTTTGCCGGAGCTCGACTTGGCGTAGTCGGTCAGCTCGCGCAGAGACTTCGCTGGCACATCAGGATGCACGATCAGGATGTTGGGGCCGGTCGAAATCAGCGATATGGCGACGAAATCGCGCTGGATGTCGTAGGGCACCTTGGAGAGCAGCGGGTTCACCGCGGCCGGTCCGATGTTGCCGACGACGAAGCTGTAGCCGTCGGGCGCCTGCTTGGCCGCAAAATCCATTCCGATCGAGCCGGCCGCGCCCGGTTTGCTCTCGATGATGACGGTCTGCCCCCACACTTCGCCGAGCTTCTGGCCGAAGACCCGCGCCATCAGGTCCGAGCTGCCGCCGGGGGGATAGGTCACGATCAGTTTCACCGGCTTCGCCGGATAGGGCTGCGCCAGAGCGCCGACGGCAACGAGCGTCGTGCAGGCAGAAAACGCGACAGCCAGCAGTTTGTGCATGGGTTTCTCTCCTCTACTTGGCCGAGCCTGCGCTGGCGCTGGTCGGCTGGCTCTTGACCTATTGGCCTTGATGTTCACGCGGTGCGCGCGAGCACCCGCCCAGGCCGCGCGCCGCTCGGTTTCCCCTCGCGCCAGACCACGGCGCCGTTGACAATCACCGTGTCGATGCCTTTCGCGCGCTGAATGGGCTTCGCGAAGGTCGCGGCGTCGTCGATTTCATTTTCATCGAACACGACGATATCCGCGGCAAAACCCTGCTTCAGGACACCCCGGTCCGCAAGCCCGAAGGTCCTCGCCGTGAGGCCGGTCATCTTGTGCACCGCGGTCTCCAGCGGAAACAGGTTCAAGCCTCTGGAGTAATGCCCCAGCACCCGCGGAAACGTTCCCCATAGCCGCGGGTGCGGCGCGCCGTCGTGCGGCAGGCCGTCGGAGCCGATCATGGTGTGCTCGAAGCCGAGAATGCGCTGCACGTCCCGCTCGTCCAACGAGAAGTAGATCGCTCCGGCGGGCAGCAGCTCTTCAACGGCAGCGGGAATCGATAGCCGGAGCTTCGAGGCAATTTCCGTCAATTCCATTCCCGAGAATTCCGGATGCGGCTTCGACCAGGTCACCAGCACCTTCGACGCGACCCCGAGGCGGCTCGCGGAGAGGATCGTGGACGAGGCGCAGTAGGGATAGCAGTCGAGGCCGATCTTCTGCGAGCGCATGGCCTTCTCGATGATCGGCAGCGTCTCGGCCGAGCGGCCGTGGTTCGGGCTGCCGACCAGCTTGTGGTGCGAGACCACCACCGGCACGCCGAGCTCGCGCCCGATGCGGAAGGTCTCCTCGAGCGAATCGACGACGCGGTCGCCCTCGTCGCGCATGTGCGTGCAGTAGATGCCTTTCCTCGCCGTGAGCGGCTGGCACACCTCGATCACTTCCTCGGTCGGCGCGGCGCGCGCCGGCTCGTAGTACAGGCCGGTCGAGAAGCCGATCGCGCCCGCGGCGAGCGCTTCCTCCACCATGCTTCTCATCAAGGAGATTTCACGAGGCGAT
>VBDE01000388.1 GCA_005883665.1 Betaproteobacteria bacterium | reverse complement strand
CGCGCAATAGTCGAGCGGCTGCGCGCCGAGGTGGATCGGGCCACGCGCTCGGCCGACGTGCGTTCGCGCCTCGAGATGGGCAGCGGTCGCAGCCTGCGCATGGCGTCCGCCGAGACCGAGTCGTTCGTGCGCGCCGAGGTCGCCAAATGGACGGGGCTGCTTCGCAAGGCGGGAATCGAGCCCGAGTGAGCGCATGCCGGCGCGACACCGGAGACTGGGGCAAGCTGCGCGCGACCGCGCACCCCGGAGCCGCGATGACCACGACCTGGTTCGACGGCAGCTTCGACGCGTTCGTCGAATCCTGCGAGGCGTCCTGGAGAAAGGGATCGCGCTCGCAGCATTTCCTGGGCGGCACCGTCGCGGAAATCGAGGGCACTCGCGCGATCGCGCAGACCCGCATGTCGATCAACGTGCGCTCGCTGCTCGACGGCGTCGAAGTCGACGCGGTGTGCACCGGCCGCTTCTTCGACCGGGTCGAGAAGCGCGAAGGCGCCTGGCGCATCGCGAGGCGCTCGGTGATCTACGAGAAGGACCGCATCGACCCGGTCGATCCGGGTGCGAAGATCTCGCTCGACCCGGCGCTGCTCGCGCGCTTTCCTGAAGGCTACCGCCATCTCGCCTATCTGCAGACGAAGAACGGCGCCCGGGTGAATCCGAACCTTCCGACCGCGCGCGGCGAGGCGCTCGACAAGCTGCTCGCTGAGGCGAAAGCCTGGCTGGCAGCGCAATGATCTACAAGGAGAGGCGAACATGAACGAGCTGCAGCGCTATCTGGTGGAGGAAGCGGTCGAAGACTACGAGGAGGGGCGGCTCACGCGCCGCGAGGCGCTGAAGGCGATCGCCGGCATCACGGGCGCGGCGCTCGCGGCGCAGATGCTGGAGGCGCGGGCGCAAGCCGCGCCGGCCGGCAAGGCTTCTGCGAGCTCGGCGCCCCTGGTCGCGACCGACGATCCCTCGATCGTCGCGGGGATCGCCGAATTTCCAGGGGAGGGCGTGCGGCTCGACGGATACCTCGCGCGGCCCGCTCAGACGGGCCGCTTTCCCGTCGTGCTCGTCTGCCACGAGAACCGCGGCCTCACGCGCCACATCGAGGACGTCACGCGGCGCGTCGCAAAGGCCGGTTACGTCGGGATCGCGGTGGACCTGCTCTCGCGCGAAGGCGGGACCGCCAGGCACGACTTCGACGCGATTCCCGGGATTCTCGGCAAGGCGGCTCCCGCGCGCCACGTGCAGGATTTCAAGAGCGGCCTCGCGTACGCGAGATCGCTGCCTTGGGCGCGTGGGGACCGCGTCGGAATGACCGGCTTCTGCTTCGGCGGCGCAGTGACCTGGCGCGTCGCGGCGGGCGTGCCCGATATGCGGGCCGCCGTGCCTTTTTACGGCGTCCCCGCCCAGGAGGGCGATGTGCCCGGGATCGGCGCGGCGGTGCTCGCGATCTACGGCGGGCTCGACGACCGCATCAACCAGAACATTCCGGCGATCGAGGCGGCGATGGGCAAGCACGGCAAGACCTTCCGCAAGATCGTCTACCCCAACGTGGACCACGCCTTCCACAACGATACCGGCCCGCGCTACAACGCCGCCGCGGCGAAGGCCGCCTGGAGCGAGGCGCTCGCGTGGTTCGGCAAATACCTGGCATAGAGAACCTCACGATGTCCGACGTCAAGCGGAGGGACCGAACATGGCACTGTCGAACGGATGCAAAGGGTTCGCTTGCACTCATTCATCGTGCGGGCTGGCCGCAAAGCGCCATGCGGTCGACTTTGGCCGGCGCGATTTCCTGATCGACGCGCTCGCGGCGACTGCGG
>VBDE01000155.1 GCA_005883665.1 Betaproteobacteria bacterium | reverse complement strand
GACATTTCCGTCGAGGATCGCTTCGCGCTCGCCGAAGGCGAACACCGCGATCGCGGCCCCGGTGGAACGGCCCACTCCCGGCAGCGATGCGAGCGCCTTGCTCGTCCGCGGGAACCCGCCCCCTTGTGATTCCGCCACCGTTTGCGCAGCCGCGTGCAGGTTGCGCGCCCGCGAGTAGTAGCCCAGGCCGCTCCACAGCGCCAGCACCTCGTCGAGTTGCGCGCCAGCGAGCGATCTCACATCCGGGAAACGCGCGAGGAAGCGCTCGTAATAGGGAATGACCGTCGCGACCTGGGTCTGCTGCAGCATCACTTCCGAGAGCCAGATGCGATACGGATCGCGGGTTCGCTGCCATGGCAGGTCATGACGTCCGTGCCGGACCTGCCAGCGTATGAGCCGGCTCGCTAGAGTGCTCACCGTCTGAGGAGGTCCTTGAGCCGGTCCTGCACGCGTTCTTTCAGCTTGTCCTCGGCCCTTTGCCTCACCGCGTCGCCGACTGTCGCGCGCAGATCGGCGCGGAAGCGCGGCGCGTCGAGCGGGCCGGTAAGCTTCACCGGCACCGTGACCCCGCGCAATTCGGCGAGTTCCTTGCCGCCCTGACCGCCCGAGGAAGCGACCACCGAAGCCTTGATGAGGTAATCGATCGAGTTGGCTCCGATGTCGACATCGCCCGATCCGGCGAGGCGCAGCAGGGGCGACTTGGCGGAGAGATCGTCGTTGTGCGCGACGCCGTTTCTGATGACGAAGCTCGCTCCGAGCTCGGTGAAATCGGTGCGCTCGGCCGGGAGCGTCCCCTGCTCCACCGGAGGATTCGATCCGCGGAGGGACTTCGCCTTGCGCAGCAACTCGCCCAGATTGACGCCTTTGAGGCCGCTGTCCCGCAGCGCCAGGCTGGCGTTGCCGGAGAGCGCTTTTTTCATCGCGCTCACCGTTGCGCCGCCCGTCTGCACGTCTAGCGCGACACTGCCTCGGCCCTCCAGAAGATCGTTGTTGAGCGCGTCTTTCAGCAACGGCCCCAACGTGACGCCGCCGAGGTCCGCCTTGAGCGCGAAGCGGTTGGTATTGGCGTTAGCGCTCGCAGCGCCGGAGAGCTTGCCCTGATACAGATCGGCCGTCAGCGGCTCGGCATCGACCTTGCCGCTCGCGGCCTTTACGCCGAGGTGCACCCTCTCCAGTTTCACGTTCGATGCGATCAATCGCTCGATCTTCAGGTCGCCCTTCAGGTTGAGCGCTTTCAGCACTGAAAGATCGATCGGCTCCTCGGGTTTCGTCGAGGACGCGCTCGCGCCCTTCGGCGCGCCGGCCGCCGGTTTCGGCGGAGGCGGCGGCAGATAGCGGTCGAGATTCACCTGGTCCGCGGCGAGCGTGAAACGGATCGCTTGAGGCGAAGCATCGAACTCCACGTCCCCCTTCAGCGAAAGCGGAGGCGCCTTGGAGCCCGGCGCAGCGTCGGATATCTTGAGGTCGATCCCGGAGAAAGCGAACGTCTGCTTTTCGAAATTGAGGCGGTAGTCGCCAGACAGGCGCACTTGGTAGTCGGCCTTGGGCTGCGCCGCTTCGACCCTCGCGGAAAGCGAGACCTTTCCCGGCACGCCGCTCGCTATCCGCCCGGTCTTGAACTCGTCGATGGTCGCCTTGTACCTTTGCCCGCTCGATTCGTCACGCCAGCCGATCGCGCTCGAACGAATCTCGATTCCCGCGATGTCCAGGCGCATCGCCCCTTGCTGCGGGCCAGCCTTGGGCCCCGCAGCCGCGCTCCCGGACAGATCCTCGAAATTGGTCCTTCCGCCCTTGCCCAGCACCAAGTCCAGCGCGAGCCCCGAGAGGGTCAGGCGATCGACCACCACCCGCTTCGAGAGCAAGGGCCACAGCGCGAGCGCTATTTTCGCCTGTTCGACGCGGGCGAAGATCCTGCTGCTGTTGAGCTCGGACAAGGACGCCCTTCCGACGGCGATGCCGATGCCCGGAAAGAAACTGAGGCCGAGATTGCCTTCGATCGCGAGCGTGCGCCCGGTCTTGTCCTTGACCGCGGCGACGATTTCCGGCTTGTACTTGTTGGGATCGAAAGTCGCGGCAACGATGGCGATCACGATCACGATCAGCACGCCGATCCCGACGGCGGCGAGCAGCAGGGTCTTGAAGATTTTCATGCCGGCCTTGCGTTTTCTATTCGTTGGCGACGCCGAACGGCACATGCCCGGCCGTGACGTGCCGGCTCGCCGACTCGACGTGGCCGCGCTGGTCGTCGAAAAAAATGTCCGCGCCGAACGCTTTCAGGAACGGGCCCTTGTCCAACCCGCCCAGAAACAAGGCTTCGTCGATGCGGATGTTCCAGGCGCGCAGCGTGCGCACGACGCGTTCGTGGGCGGGCGCGCTGCGCGCCGTCACCAGGGCGGTCCGTATGGGCGCCCGGTCCGCCGGGAATTCGGATTGGATCCGATGCAGGGCCGCGAGAAAACTCTTGAAGGGGCCTCCTGACAAAGGCTCCTTGGCCGCGGTGACTTCGCTCGCCGTGAAAGCGTCCAGCCCGTCCCGCTTGTAGACGCGCTCGGCCTCGTCGGAGAAGAGCACGGCATCCCCGTCGAAGGCGATGCGCAATCCCTCGGTCACCTCGACGTTCTTCCCGACGTTGGAGGGCAGGATCGTCGCGGCCGCGTGACCCGCATCGAGGGCCTTGCGCACGTCCAGGGGATTTGCCGAGAGAAACAGGTGTGCATCGAACGCCGGCACGTAGGGATAGGTGTTCTCCCCTCCGGTAAAGGCCGCGCGCGAGATGTCGAGCTTGTAGTGCTCGATCGAGTTCATGATCCGCATGCCGGTGTCGGCGGTGTTGCGTGAAAGCAGGATCACTTCCACCCGGGGTTGCGCGGGCGCGAGCGTGTTCAGCCTCAAGAGCTTCCTGACCAGCGCGAACGCAATGCCGGGCGCGAGGACTTCATTCTCGTGCTCGAGCTGATACCGGTAGTAGGCGTTCACGCCCTGCTCTTCGAATACCCGGTTCGACTCCTCCAGATCGAACAGAGCCCTGGAGGAGATGGCAACGACAAGCTTACCGTCGAAGGACGCGGGCATTTGATTTGGAGCGGGTGAAGGGAATCGAACCCTCGTTTTAAGCTTGGGAAGCTTTCGTTCTACCATTGAACTACACCCGCGTGGTAAGATAATTTTACCCTCTCGCCCCCGGGGATTCCAAGTGATCCAGCTCTCGGTAAACGGCCAAGCGCAGCGTCTCGAGCCCGGCGTGAATATCGCGCAGCTCCTCGACGCGCTCGAGCTCACCGGAAAACGGGTGGCCGTCGAAAGAAACGGCGAGATCGTGCCGCGCGGCCGCTACGCGGTTACGCGGCTTGCAGAGGGCGATGCGCTTGAAATCGTCGTGGCCGTCGGCGGAGGCTAGTGCGATGAACGCCCCGACGCGGCTTGCCGAGCAGATTGCCGATCCGCTCTTCATCGCCGGGCGAGCTTATCGCTCACGCCTGCTGATCGGAACGGGCAAGTACAAGGATTTCGACGAGACGCGACGCGCCGTGGAAGCGAGCGGCGCGGAGATCGTCACCGTCGCGATCCGCCGCACCAACATCGGCCAGAACGCGAACGAGCCGTCGCTCCTCGACGCGTTGCCCCCTTCCCGGTTCACGATCCTCCCCAACACCGCGGGCTGCTACAGCTCGGAGGACGCGGTACGCACGCTGCGCCTCGCGCGTGAGCTGCTCGACGGCCACGACCTGGTGAAGCTGGAGGTATTGGGGGATCCGAACACGCTGTACCCGAACATCGTCGAGACGCTCAGCGCCGCCGAAACCCTGGTGCGCGAAGGCTTCAAGGTGATGGTGTATACGAGCGATGATCCCATCGTCGCCAAGCGACTCGAGGATATCGGTTGCGTCGCGATCATGCCGCTCGCCTCCCTGATCGGCTCCGGCATGGGCATTCTCAATCCCTGGAACCTGGAGCTCATCATCGGCAGCGCCAAGGTGCCGGTGGTGGTGGACGCCGGCGTCGGCACGGCCTCCGACGCCGCCATCGCCATGGAGCTCGGCTGCGATGCCGTGCTTATGAACACGGCGGTCGCGAAGGCGCAAAACCCGGTGCTGATGGCGCAGGCGATGAAAAAAGCCGTCGAAGCCGGCCGCGAAGCGTTCCTTGCCGGCCGCATGCCGAAGAAGCTCTATTCTGCCAGCCCCAGCTCGCCGGCTTCGGGCCTGATTTCGCCGAAGGCCGCGTAGCCAAATATTTCTTGCAAGAATACCGGCGCCAGATTCGAAGCTTCGTCTTGCGCCAGGGGCGAGTCTCGAAAGCCCAGCGCCGCGCCTACTCCGACCTTCTGCCCCTCTACGGCGTTCCCTTTTTACCCTCCGCTCTGGACCTTGACCGCCTGTTCGGCCGCGCGGCGTCCAAGATCCTCGAAATCGGTTTCGGCATGGGCGAGACCACCGCGACGATCGCGCAGGAACACCCCGAGAACGACTATCTCGGGATCGAAGTCCATACCCCCGGCGTGGGAAGTCTCCTGAAACGCATCGCCGATCTGCATCTGGAGAACGTGCGCATCATCCAGCACGACGCGGTCGAGGTGGTCGAGCACATGATCGCTCCGGCCGCGCTAGCCGGCGTGCACGTATTCTTTCCCGACCCCTGGCCGAAGAAGCGCCATCACAAGCGGCGCCTCATCCAGCCGGCGTTCGTCGCGCTCCTCGCCTCGAGGATGAAGCCCGGCGCCCGCGTGCATGCCTGCACCGATTGGGAGGAATACGCCCGGCAGATGCTCGAGGTGCTCTCCGCCGAGCCGGAGCTTCGGAACACGGCGTCCGGTTACGCCAACCGGCCGAAGGCCCGGCCGGAAACCAAATTCGAGCGCCGCGGCCTCGAGCTCGGCCACCGCGTCTGGGATCTCGTGTTCAGGAAGATTTGACCGGCAGGAACAGCTGCAGCAGATCGTTGAGAAAGCGCTGCCCCAAATCCGTTGGCCGGATGCGCTCGTGGTCGCGGGCGATCAACCCGCGCGTCTCGGCTTCCCGCAGCGGCTTTTCTGCAACCGCGATCTGCAAGCCCGTGCGCTCGATGAACGAAGCGACCGGAAAGCCGCCGGTCAGGCGCAACGCGTTCATCATGAACTCGAACACGAGATCGCCACGCCCGACCTCGTGGCTCTCCTGCACCGGACGGCCCTCGGCCGCGCGCTGCAGGTACTCCTTGGGCTGCTTGTAGCGCACGGTCCGCGTGATGCGATCGGGAAAACTCAGCTTGCCGTGGGCGCCCGCGCCGATGCCGAGGTAATCGCCGAAACGCCAGTAGTTCAGATTGTGGCGGCATTCGCGGCCAGGCCTCGCCCAAGCCGAGGTCTCGTAGTGCGCGTAGCCGCGCGCAGCGAGCACGGCGCCGATCATGTCCTGCATCGCCGCGGACGCGTCCTCGTCGGGCAGCGCGGGTGGATGCCGGTAAAAAAGCGTGTTCGGCTCGAGCGTGAGATGGTAGAAGGACAGATGCGTCGTGCCGGCCTCGAGCGCCGCGTCGACATCGGCGCGCGCCTCGGCCAGCGTTTGCTCGGGGAGCGCGACCATGAGATCGAGGTTGATGTTGTCGAACGAGTCCCGGGCGATTTCGATCGCGCGCCGAGCTTCGCCGTCGTCGTGAATGCGGCCGAGCGCTTTTAGGTGTTGGGGATTGAAGCTCTGAATGCCGATCGAGAGCCGATTCACGCCGGCTTCGCGGTAGCCTCGGAATTTTTCGGCCTCGAAGGTCCCGGGATTCGCCTCAAGGGTGATCTCACAATCGGCCGCGAGCGACAGCCGGGCGCGAAACGCCGAGATCAACGCCTCGATCGCGGCCGCTGAAAAGAGGCTGGGCGTGCCGCCTCCGAAGAAAATACTGTAGACGCGCCGCCCCCAGACGTCGGGAAGCGCAATCTCGAGATCGGTCACGAGCGCTTCGACGTAGGCCCGCTCAGGGACATCGCCCCTCGCCTGGTGGGAATTGAAATCGCAGTAGGGGCACTTCTTCACGCACCAGGGAATGTGAACGTAGAGGGCCAGGGGCGGCAGCACGCCAAGCCGGACGCCGGCGGGCGAGAGGGTCATTACCTGCGCCATCTGCAACTCCGCCACGGGTTGATCACGGCGACATTGCTTTCCCCTCCTCGCTTGAGGAGGGGTGGCGGCCGAAGGCCGCCGGGGTGGTCCGTCATCAAACGCCCTCTTTCAGTTTCGCCAGCAGCCGCCGCAGCGCCTTGCCGCGGTGGCTCACGAGATTTTTTTGTTCGGGATCGAGCTCGGCGGCCGTCTTGCCGAAGTCCTTCAGAAAGAAATGCGGGTCGTAGCCAAACCCGTTCGCGCCGCGGGGCTCGGCGACGATCTCGCCGGCCCAGATTCCCTCGGCGATCACCGGCTCGGGGTCCTCCGCGTGGTGCATGAGCACGACGACGCAGTAGTAGTGCGCGCGCCGGCTGTCCTTGTCGGCGAGCAATTTGACGAGTTTTTCGTTGTTGCGCGCATCCGACCTCGGCTCGCCGGCAAACCGCGCCGAGTGCACGCCGGGCTCCCCGCCGAGCGCCCCGACGCAGATGCCCGAATCGTCCGCAAGCGCCGGGAGCTGGGTGTGGCGGCTTGCGTGGCGCGCCTTGGCGAGCGCGTTCTCGACGAAGGTGCCGTGCGGTTCTTCTGCATCGGCGACGCCGAGGCTGGACTGCGGAACGATCTCCATTCCGAGCGGCGCGAGCAGCGCCTCGAACTCGCGGAATTTCCCGGGATTGGAGGAGGCGAGAACGAGCTTTTTCACGCGCCCATTTTAACCTGCGAGGTATGGACCCCGACCACCCCGCCCGCTGGGCGGGCACCCCTCCTCAAGAGAGGAGGGGAAATCCGATCACCCGAAATCAGGAGGACCCGAGCGCCGCCTTCTGCTTGGCGATGAGCTCGGCGATCCCCTGCTTCGCCAGCGCGACCAGCGCACTCATCTGCGCCGTGGAGAAGGGCTCGCCTTCGGCCGTTCCCTGGATCTCGACGAAACCGCCCGAGCCCGTCATCACCACGTTCATGTCGGTTTCACAGCCCGAATCCTCGGCGTAGTCCAGATCGAGGACGGGCACGCCCTCGACCAGGCCCACCGACACGGCGGCGACGAAATCCCGGATCGGCGATGCGGAGAGGACTCCGCGCTCGAGCAGCGTCCCGACCGCATCGTACAAGGCGACGAAAGCTCCCGTGACGCTCGCGGTGCGGGTGCCCCCGTCTGCCTGGATCACGTCGCAGTCGATCTTCACGGTGCGCTCGCCGAGCTTCTCGAGGTCGGTCACCGCGCGCAGGGAACGGCCGATCAGGCGTTGAATTTCCTGCGTGCGCCCGGATTGCTTCCCGCGCGCCGCTTCGCGCTCGATACGGGTGTGAGTCGAGCGCGGCAGCATGCCGTATTCCGCGGTCACCCAGCCCTGGCCACGACCCCGGAGAAATCCCGGCACGCCCTCCTCGACGCTCGCGGTGCAGATCACGCGGGTGTCGCCGAACGCGACCAGCACCGAGCCCTCCGCGTGCCGTGTGTAATGGCGGTCGATCGAGAAGGGACGCAGTTCGTCGGGCCTGCGCATGGAAGGCCTCATGAGCGTTTTTGCGGCGTATGCTTGCGGATCGCGGCGCGAATCTCCTCGATGGCGCTCTCGATCTCCTCGTCGGTGAGGTCGCTGTGGTCCGCCTTGCTGAAATCTTCGAGCTGCGTGGTAACGCCGTCCCGCTTCAGCGTCCGGGTCGACACTTCACCGCCGATCGCACCGGGATGCGTTTCCGCCCAGGTCATGGCCACGACCGAAAGATTGTCTGAATCCGCCCCGCCTCGCACTTCCGCCAGATCCAGAAGCGCGGGAATCGCGTTCATGAGGTCGCCCTTCAGCAGCGCCCCCGCGATGAGGTTTCCCGCAAGCGGGCCCCACACGCCGTCGGTGCACAGGATCAAAGTGTCGTCCTCGCGCAACAGGGTGGGCTTCGACAGCTCCACCTGCGGGAGCGCGCTCGCCCCGATGCAGTTGAAGATCTTGTTGCGATCCGGGTGGGCCGCGACGGCCTCCTCGCGAACGCGGCCCTGGTCGACCAGCATCTGCACCCGGGAATGATCCCGCGTCTGCGCCTGGATCCGGCCTTGCCGAACGTGATAGAGCCGCGAATCGCCCACGTGCGCCCAGTAGGCGGTCGAATCCTGCACGACGCAGGCGACGCAGGTGGTCCGCGGCGACTCGATCAGGCTGCGCGCCTTGGCGTAATCGCCGAGCGCGAAGTGCGCGTCGGTGATGCTCTTTTGCAAAAAGCCGGACGGGTCGGCGAGCTTGGGCTTCGCTTCGCGCTGGAACGCTTCGGTGAGGAGCTGCGCGGCGATTTGCGAGGCCACCTCCCCATGCAGATGTCCGCCCATGCCGTCGGCGACCACCATGAGCAATGCGTCACGGGTGTAGGCATAGCTGGTGCGATCCTGGTTCGATTCGCGGCCTCCCTTGCGGCTTTCCTGAAAGATCGAGAATCTCATCGTCCGAGCCGCTTCATCAACGCGCTGCGAACGCTCTCGATGAGAGAGAGCGCGCGGTGCACCTCGGGATCCTTTTCGCGCAGCAGCACCTTCTGCAGCGCAAACACGCTTTGCGGGCGCTTCAGGTGATCGAGCTCCAGGCACCAGTCGATCGTCTCGAGCAGCTGCCGGGAATACTTGCCGTTCCATACTTTCGTCGCGGAGACGTAGCGGTCGCGCTCGCTGCGGTCGTCTGCCGCTTGGGGTGCCGCGCTCGCGAGGCAGGCAAAAATGCTTGCGCCGA
>VBDE01000392.1:2067-3717 GCA_005883665.1 Betaproteobacteria bacterium | reverse complement strand
CCGCTGCGCCTTGACGATCCCGGACCAGGTGTTGGTCTGATAGGTGGTGCTGAACGCGAAATTGTCCTTCGGCGTGATGTTCGGGCTCGAGGTGGCGGCAGCCGCCGCCGAGGCCGTCCTCCCCGCGATGTTGCTCAAGGCGTTCTGAAACGCGGTCGTGAGCGTACGCGGGTTCAGCGCGAGGAAGTAGGTCCCGCGCCCGTTCACGGCGGCGTGCCACAGATCGTCGAGCGCGCTCTGCTGGTCCTGTTGCGGCGCCGGCCAGTTGCACACGCCCGTGGCCCAGAAGCAGACGTTGGCCGCGCCGTTCTTGATGTTCGCGAAATCCCCGGTTGAGGTCTCATAGTTGGGGTCGTAGCGCATCAATCCGTCGGCGAGGCCCACGGTGAAGGTGACCATGTGCTGGTGTTGCGCGAAGTCCTTGTTTCCCGCCTTGCTCGGGAGGTTGTTCGTGGCAACGTCGCCGTTCGGGGGCGTGGTATTGGGACTGGTCGTGGGCCCTGTGGGCTTGCCGTTCCTGTCGACTCCTCCGCGCAGATCGGTCATGTAGTAGTACAAGGCCACGTCGGCCAGCGTGCCGGAGCCGCCGGGAGTCGCCCCGGCCACGGTGCCCGGAAGAACGTTTCCGTCGTAGGTGCCGGTGGCCCGGCTCGACACCGCATCCGTATAGGCGGGATTGACCCCGGCAGGGGTGTATATGAGACCGTCCTGATTGTCCCAGTTCCCCAGCGCGGCGCCAGCGATGTCCTGGCCGGCACTCAGGTTCCAGAACCCGTCCGTGGTGAGGAGCGAATAGTTTTTCTGGCAGGACGACTGTATCGGGTCGTCGGCGGCGGGAATCCCGTTCGTCAGCCCCGCATTGAGCTTGCCCGCGAAAATCCATCCGGCGCGCGAAAGCGCCTCGCGCAGGGGCGTGAAGGCCCCGGGAGTCTGCTGGTAGAACTTCGTGTAGAAGTTGTTCGCGTTCGTCGTGTTGAAATTGTCGATTCTCAGGTACTGGGCCGCGGCAACGCTGCCGCTGTCCCCGGCGTGAATCGTGATGAGGCCCACGCGCAGGCTGTCGGGCTTGGGCGGCGTGCCGGTCGGATTGGAGATGAACCCGCGAAACGAAATTCCCACCGAGGTCTTCATCATCTGCATGCGCGTGCGGTAGTAGGCGAACCATTTCGCGTAGTTCTGGATTTCCTCGGTGTAGGTGCACACCGGCGCGGCCGCGCAATCGACCCTGAAGGGCCGCCCGTCGTACGAGGTGACGCTGGATTTGATGGTGTCGCGGACGAACCATCCGTAGCGGGGAAACATGTAGGGCTGCAGCCCCGCCACATTGATGTACTTCAACTGGCACCGGTTGGTCTGCGGCGTGGTGGCGATGAAGGTGACTGCGCCGTGGGCGAGAGCTTCCTCCTGCGTCCGGCAGAAGCGCACGTACCCCGGGAACGGATGATCGGCGGGCGGTGCGGCCGGCGGGACGACCTCGATGCAGTCGGTGAGGTTGGCGTCCGCGCACCATTCGGCCGGAACGATGCGGTAGGCGACGGCCGGACCGGTGACGCTGCTCGCGACGTTATAGAGCCCGTTGCGGACCCAGAAGCCTGCAGTGTTGCCGATGTTGCCCGAGGTGCCGACCGTGTAGGTGAACTTGGTGACGTT
>VBDE01000392.1:0-2037 GCA_005883665.1 Betaproteobacteria bacterium | reverse complement strand
GGCGACGAAGGTCGTGATGACGTCGCCGGTGACGAGCCCGTGGTTGGCAGCGGTGTTGACCGTGACGATGTTGCTGGACCGCGAGAAAGTTCCCGAATCATACTTGCGATAAAACGCCTTCTGCCGCGCCCACGCACCGGGCGTGCTGGCGACGGTCACGCTTCCGGGCATGGTGTAGCTGAAGGTGTTGGCAGTAAGTCGCGTGACCGTCACGCCGGTCGTATCAAGGCTGAGGGCGCCTGTAAAAATATCGACTCTGTCGTTCGTGGCAAGGGTGTGGGCCGTGCTCGTGACCGTAACGGTACTACCGGTGCGCGTGAACGTTCCGGCCGCCCCACTCACCATGGTGCCAGAGGCCGTGCTCGTATAGGTGAACGAGGTAGTGGTCGGAACCGACGCGACCGCGACGAAGCTGAGGTCCACGCTGCCAATTCCCGTGTGGGTGACGAAGATCTTGTCGGAGGTCGTAAGACCGTGTGCCTCGACCGTGGTTATCGTGGCTGTGCTTCCGCTGCGGGAAACAGCACCGATGGGCATCATCTCGGGCAGGCCGAAGACTGCGGCGCTCGAATTGGATGCGTTGGTGCGGTAGGGAAACTTGCCGGCGGACATGGCGCGGCCGATGTCGTCAGTCCCCGAGACGAGGTCGCCGCTCGCGTCGTCCTGCCCGTTGCGCTTGCACACGCTGTTCGAATTGCAATACCGCCTGTCCTGTATGGAGGTCGTGACGTTGGTCGTGCCGCCTACCGTCCCGTAGGCGTCGTTCGGGGTCGAGGTAGGAGTGAGCGTTCCGCTCGGCGGGTTGACGTGCGGCTGTCCGTTTGAATCGATCCCGGGCAGATAGCTGAAGTTCGGATCGTACGCAACCCCGTTCATGGCGAACTGGCCGCCTGCAGAATAAGGCGGGTCGCCCACTACGCACAGGTTGCTGCCGCCGCTGTCGGTCATGCAGGGATTGCCCGGCATGAACGACGCCGCGGGATTCACGTAGTCGGGGATGTAGTCCGACGACATGCTCCCCGAGTTGTCGAGGGTGAAAAGAACGTTCGGCACAATGTTGCTGCCGCCCGCGGATGAGAGCGGCAACTGGGAAATTGCGACCTGGGCGAACGCCGGCTGCGCCGCCAGGTTGGCGGCGAGCCCGTAGGCGAGGAGGCGCTTGATCAGGACGATGTGGTTGCGTTTCATGGTTATGCTCCCTCTTAGGAGGCGCGCTCTAGTTGAACGCCCTCACCAAGGATTGAACGATCGAAATCGAGTTACGCGGTCCGACGGCCTTCGCCGTAACGCGGTAATGGATGGCCGGTACCGAGGTATGGGAGTCCGTCGGCCGGGTCTGGTCGGAGCCTTGCCCGGTCAGTGCCGCCGTGGAAAGCGTCGACGCGCAGATGTTGGGGGGGTTGCTGCCGCAGGTCGCGCTGGTGTCGCAATTGGGTATGTTGCACATGCGGTGGATGAGGAAGAAAACCACGTTGCCGCCGGCGTCGGGGTTGCCGTTGTTCAACTGCCCCGCCTCGCTCCAGTTGAGCGGCTCGTACCAATCGGGGTCGTTCGCGGAGACGCTGGAAAAGTAACCCTTCGAGGCCGTTCCGGGCTGGTGGTTGTCGTTGATCAAGGTCGGTCCGAGATTCGCGATGAGCCAGTTGACGCCGGCCTGGATTCCCTGGTCGGCCGCATTGACCGAAGCTTGCCGCAGCCCGATGTTGCCTGCCGTGATGGTCGCGGTATCCACCGAGCGCATCGTCGCGATGCCCGCGAGGGTCATCGCGACCAGCACGATGAGCGCGATGATCAGGATCGTGCCGCCTTGACGGGCGCGCAGCTGCGGAGCGAGCGCGCGCCGGGAGAACGAACGGGGAGTCTTCATGTCAGCTCGCCTTCCATATCCAGTTGCGCAACGGAATGGTGGTCTCGAACACCCGATACCGGTAGCATTTCCAGTCATCCGGCGCAGCCACGCTCGAACTTACATCGAGCCGCGTCTGGTAATTGAACGGCGCACCCGCCCACGGGGTACCGGTCCACTGAGGCTTGGTG
>VBDE01000399.1 GCA_005883665.1 Betaproteobacteria bacterium | reverse complement strand
GCGTAGAATTTGCGGTAGTGTTCGAGCAGTAGGGTGCGGTCCTCGTCCATCTCGCGCAGCGACGGTACCTCGATCGTGAACACCGACAGCCGGTGATAAAGGTCGGCGCGGAAATTCCCCTTCCTGATTTCCTGGCGCAGGTCGCGATTGGTGGCGGCAATCACCCGGGAACGCGAGAAACGCTGCTGCGTCTCGCCGACGCGCTGGAACTCGCCGTTCTCGAGCACGCGCAGAAGCTTGGCTTGCAGCTCCAGGGGCAGCTCGCCGATCTCATCGAGAAACAGCGTTCCGTCGCTCGCGTCTTCGAAATAACCCGATTTGTTCTGCGTCGCGCCGGTGAAGGCGCCCTTGGTATAGCCGAACAGCGTAGGCTCGACTAGGGTCGGCGCGATCGCCGCGCAGTTGAGCGCAAACCATGGCTTCACGCGCCTCCACGAAAGGCGATGCAGCAGGTTCGCCACCACTTCCTTGCCGGTTCCCGATTCGCCCTCGATGAGCCTGATTTGGCTTTTCAGCTTTTGCAGTGCGGGACTCTTGCCGACCAAAGGATCGGCCTCGGCGATCCCTTCCCCCGAGATTTCAGCCGCCCGAAACTGCAGGGCATGCAGCAGGATCTTTTTAAGATTCTCCGGATCGCAGGGCTTGGCGACGAACTCGGCGGCACCGAGCGTGCGCGCGTGCCTCGCGTTGGCAGCGTCGTTCTGGCCCGATAGAACCAGGATCTTCATGGCCGGAGAATGCGCGAGCAGGTCGCTGATCAGCTGGAAGCCCTCGTCAGGCCGGTGGGGCATGGGGGGCAGCCCGAGATCGACCAGCGCGAGCTGCGGCGCCTCGTCGAGTTGCCGCAGCAGACTCACCGCGTGCTGGCGCGAATCGCTCACCATGACCTCGAAATCCTTTCCGAGGGCGTAGGACAGGGTCTCCGTGATGAGCGGATCGTCGTCGACGATCAGCAGGCTGGGGCGGGCTTCAGGCATGAGCTTCGATGCATTTAAGGAACGCGCGCTCCAGTGACGATTCCCCGTGGAGCTCGCACAATCCGCGAGGCGCGCCGGCGTAGGCGATCGTTCCCCCGTGCAGAACAGTGACGCGGTCGCAAACCTCCTCGATCTCGGCGAGCGAATGCGAGGTGAAAAGCAGGGTTCGCCCTTCCGACTTGAGGTTCAGGAGCAGGTCCTTGGCGCGCGCGCGCGCCTTGGGATCGAGGCCGCTCATCGGTTCGTCGAGAACGTACAGATCGCGTTGCGAAAGAAAGCAGGCGGCAAGCCCCAGCTTCTGGGTCATACCCTTCGAATAGGCGCGGACCGGCTTGTCGAGGGCAGCGACGTCCAGGTCGAGCGCAGCGAACATCGCACCAACGCGCTGTTCCTCGTATCGGCATCTGAACAGTTGCAGCATCATCGCTATGAATTCGCGGCCGGTGAGAAAATAAGGGGCGGTAAACCGCTCGGGCAGGAACGCAAGGCGGGCGCGGGCCCGCGGGCGGCGATGCGCGGTGCGGTGGATCTCGATCGCGCCCGAATCGAGGTCGCAGAAGTCGAGCAGGCACTTGATCAAGGTGGTCTTGCCGGCGCCGTTCAAACCGGCCAGGCCCAAGCACTCGCCCGAGTGAACATCGAGATCGATCCCGCGCAGCACTTCCGCGCGGCCAAAGCTCTTGCTTACTCCGAGGAATCGAACCAACGGCTCGGGCATAAGGCAGCCCTTCGTGGGGAGGCGTCGATGATAGCGCAAAGGCGGCACCCTTTCACGGTGGATCTACGAACGCACGGGCGATGGGATGCGATCCCAAGGGTTGCCGCGCACTTCTCTAGTGCTAGAATTCGCCCTTTGCGCATTCCGGGCAAGACACCGTGGCGACAAGCAATCTGGTCGAAGTTCAAGACGTCACGTTCGGCTACGATCAGCGAGAGGTTCTTAAGAACATCAACCTCGTCGTTCCCAAGGGCAAGGTGGTCGCCATCATGGGTTTGTCCGGGTGCGGGAAGACGACGCTTCTTCGCCTGATTGGCGGAGCGCTTTTCCCCAACCAGGGCGAAATTCGCGTCGCCGACCGCGTCGTGAACAAGCTCGGCCATGACGCGCTCTTTGAGCTGCGGCGCAAGATGGGCATGCTGTTCCAGTTCGGGGCCCTGTTTACCGATATGTCCTCGTTCGACAACGTGGCGTTCCAGATGCGCGAACACACGAACCTGCCCGGATCGATCATTCGCGACCTCGCGCTCATGAAGCTGCAGGCGGTGGGCCTGCGCGGCGCCGCCGATCTCATGCCTTCGGAACTCTCGGGCGGCATGGCGCGGCGCGTGGCGCTCGCGCGCTCGATCGCGCTCGACCCGATGCTCATGATGTACGACGAACCCTTCACGGGGCTCGACCCGATTTCGCTC
>VBDE01000395.1 GCA_005883665.1 Betaproteobacteria bacterium | reverse complement strand
GCGCGTGGTTCCCGGACCGCTTGTCCTATCTTGGAGTGGCCTACAACACGAAGCTCGTGCACCGGGAGGACTTGCCGAAGACCTACGAGGGTTTCCTCGATCCGAAATGGCAAGGGCGGCTCGGCATCGAGGCGAGCGACGTCGTCTGGCTCGCGGGAATCGTGAAATTCTGGGGCCCGGATCGCGGCATGAAATTCTTCCACGGGCTCGCCGCCATGAAGCCCGATGTGCGCACGGGGCACACGCTGCTCACGCAACTGGTGGCGGCGGGGGAAGTGCCGGTCGGGCTGACCGTCTATAGCAGCGGCGTCGTGCCGCACAAACGCACGGGCGCCCCGATCGATTGGGTGCCGATCGAGCCGGTCATCGGCCAGCCGCTGGGCATCGGACTCGCGAGGGACGCGCCCCATCCGCACGCGGCGCTGCTGTTTGCCGACTTCGTCCTCTCGCCGGCAGGCCAGGAGCTCTTCAATTCGCTCGGCCGTCCGCCAGCGAGCCAGAAGGCGAAGACCGATCTCGGCAACTTCGCCTACACCATGATGGACCCGGCAGCGGAGCTGGACGAAAACCCGAAGTGGGAAAGGTTTTGGAACGCCTTGTTCCTGAATAAGTGAAGTTCTCAGTCCAGCTTCACCCCGAGCGCGCGGATCGCTTCCTAGATCGTCCGCTCGACCATCGCTCTAAGCTCCACCGTCACCTCGGGCTCGATCCCGAACCAAGCCTTCCACGCCGGCCGGCCCTGATTGAGAAGCATACCCAGGCCGTTGATGGTGCGGTTGCCGCGCTTGCGTGCTGCGGCGAGGAACGGCGTCTCGAGCGGAATGTAGATGATGTCGGCGGCGAGGGCGCCCTGCGGCAGCTTGTCCAGTGTGATGTCGAGGGCCGGGTTGCCGACCATGCCCTGGCTGGTCGTGTTGACGACCATCGCCGCACCCTCCAGCGCGTCGTGGCGTTGCTCCCAGGGCAGGGCCTTGATCGGACCGCGGAACTCCCCAGCGATAGCCTTGGCGCGGGCCAGCGTGCGGTTGACCAGGCGAATCTCCTTCGCGCCTTCCTGCGCGAGTCCGTAGCACACGGCGCGCGAGCCGCCGCCTGCGCCGATCACCACGATCGGCCCCGCGTCCGGTCGCCAGCCGGGGTGCTCCTGCCTGACCGCGTGGATGAAGCCGTAGCAATCGTTGTTGGTGCCCGTGAGAGATCCATCGTGCTCGTTCACGATCTTCATCGCCTCCTGCTTGTGGGGAATGGTCACGTTGACGCCCGCGAATCCCAGCGGGTGAAGTCCGCGCAGGGCCGCGGTGAGATGCTCCGGCCGGATCGCGAGCGGCACGTAGCTTCCGGCGAGGCCGTGCTGCTTGAACCAGTAGTTGTGCAGCATCGGCGAGCGGGAATGCATCACGGGCCAGCCCATGACGCCGGCGAGAAGGAAGCGGTCGGGGTGAGCCATCGCCGCATTTTCTCATGCATCTGATACGCTCACGCGATGCTCGGACGAGTCAGGAAAAACCCCGAACGCCTCCAGGCCATCGAGAGGGTGACGCAGTGGACACGCGCGCGCTTCGGCCTTCCGAAAGAGGCGGCGATCTCCGTTGCGGAGCTCGCCTGTACGCTCCCCGGCTGCGCACCGCTTGAGACTGTGGTCATGTTCTGGATTGCGGAACAGCGCCACCAGTTCAAGGTGTTCAAGCCGGTGGCGGAGGTGGTCGTCGACGATCTTCCCTACGCCTGGCTGAAGGATGCGCTCGCGGTGCAGGAGGGGGTCGGCTGGGATTGCTGCTGAAGCCCCTTTCGCCGTTGACAGCCGAGCGGATGAAGAGGGATCATCGGCAACGATCATCGCCAAGACCGAGGGAGTCTTACGGTCCACATAGGAGAACGCATCATGACTGTCAAGGAAAGGACGAAACCCCAGGTAGCGACCATGAACGCGGTGCACGACCTGCCCGTGCTCGTGGCGCGCGACAAAGGCTTCTTCAAGGACGAGGGCCTGGACCTCGAGTTCGTGACCACGCCGGGAATGGCGCAGGTCACGACCTCCCACTTCGTCAAGTTCGATTCCGTTTTCGACCGCCCGCTCGACTCGGTCTACAACGAAGGCGGCATCGACCAGTACCGCATGTGCGAATGGGGGATCATGAAGCGCGCGGTCGAAGCCAACACGCAGGGCCTGCGCGGGCGCAAGATCGTGGCCCTTGGCGCCTCCATGTCGAAGTTCGCCATCGTCGTGGCGCGCGACTCCAAGTACTACGAACCCGAGATGCTGAAAGACAAGCCGATCGCGGTGACGCCGAACAACGGCTCGGACTTCACCACGCTGAAGATGATGGAGGGGTTCCTTGCGCCGGAGCACGTCAAGAGGACCAACGCAGGGTCGATGCTCAAGCGGCTCGAAGCGGTTCGCGACGGCAAGGTCGCTGCGGCGAGTCTCATGGAGCCCTGGATCAGCGTGGCGCAGAAGTGGGGTCTGCGCATCCTGATCGAGTCCCATTCCACGCGCAGCGAGGCGGCCGGCGACGACCTTGACGGCCCGACCCTCGCGAAGATGTTCCGCGCACAGGCGAGGGCGGTCAAGGAGATCGAAAAGGACCCCACCCCTTACGTCCACTATTTCATCCGCGAGACCGGGGGACTCCTGGAGCCCCACGAGTTCCAGACCTGGCGCCTGCTTCACGCCGCGCCGCAACCCTACACGCGCGAGCGCTTCGAGGACACCTACAACTGGACCGTCAAATGGAACATGACCGTTCCCGGCGCGACCTACGAGAACACGGTGGACAATCGCGCGTGGCAGTAACGGGAACAGCCGTCGTCAACCCGAGGAGGAGATCCGATATGAAGCGCATAGGGCTGCTCGTAATGACATTGGCTGCCGTCGGCTGCTCATATATGCCGTGGTCTGGCTCGGGATGGACCAAGCTCGTCGACGGCACATCGGGACTGGAAAATTTCAATCCCATCGGCGACGCCAACTGGAGAGCCGAGAACGGCGCGATCGTCGCCGACAGTGGCAAGGGCGGATATCTCGTCTCGAAGAATTCCTACAAGGATTTCCAGATCAAGGCGGAGTTCTGGGCGGATCACACGACGAACAGCGGCATTTTCCTGCGCTGCAGCGATCATGCCAAGGTCGGTGCCGTCACCTGCTATGAGGTGAACATCTACGACCAGCGTCCGGAGCCGGAGTACGGCACC
>VBDE01000394.1 GCA_005883665.1 Betaproteobacteria bacterium | reverse complement strand
GCGTGCGCGTCTCGATCGCCACTTGTTCTTCGTCAGGGCCATTCACGAGCGCCTCTCTGAGTACACGGCCGTCGAGTGCATTGGCCTTTGGATGGCCCAACAAGTGCAGGATCGTGGGCGTCACATCCACATTCGCGCTCGGTGTCCGCACGCGTGCGCCGCGCTTGAAGTCCGGCCCCCAGGCAAGCATGGTGTTCTTCACCGTCCATGGGCTCATGCCGCCATGATTGGCGGCGGTAGTGTCGAGGGGCCCGGTCGCGCCATTTGCCAACATTATGTAATCCGTGCCTTGCACGCCATGGCGATTGCGCGCCGAGGACCACGGAAACGTGAGCACGATGTCCGGGCTGCGTTCGTTGCCGCCGAGATGTGCGAATTCCAGCGCGAAGGTGCCGGCCACCGCGCCCTCATGTGCTGCTCCCGCACCCTTCGCGGTGAACACCACCCCGGCCCAGGTCCGCTTCTGCAGAAATTCAACGAGCGCCCTAATCCTCACAGGGTCGCGACCCTTCACATGCAGCGCCACGCTCTGGCCCGACGAAGCGATCACCACGTCCTCGGCTTTGAAGCCAGCATCGAGCAACTCCTGCCTGACGTTGACGCCGTACACCGTCTGGCTGAAGCCGTGATCGGAGACGATCATGATGTTGGTGCGCGCGCGCAGACCTAACTTGTCGAGCGCTTCGAGTACAAGCCCGAGATTACGATCGTTATTGCGGATCGAAGCGAGCGACTCTGGGGCGCCCGCGCCGAATGCGTGCTGAATGTGGTCGGGCTCGGTAACCCAGACGTACGCAACGCTGGGCTTCAGCTCCGGCAGCACGTATTCTCGCAGGACCGTCATCGACCAGTCGACCGCCGTGTTGAAGTTGTCTCTAGCGCCGCCCGTCTTTGGCTGCGGTCCGAAGCGCTTGAGCACTTCCTTGCTCACCGTCTCTGGCCAGCCCACCGTTGCGCCAGCGTAGAAGTTTCCGTTGATTACCACACCGCTTCCACGCGGCGCTCGTGGCGCCATGAGCAGCGCGCTGCCAGTCGAGCCTGAGCTCACCGCCACGTAACGATGGCCTATCTCGGTTGTGAGTTCGGCGATCGACGGGGTGAGCACGATTCGTCCGTCGGTGAGTTCGCCGAGCTTCAGCAATGGCAAAAAGTTGTCGTTGCTGAACGCGTTGACCGGGTCAACCGCGGGAATATAGATCTGATTGCCCATGATGCCGTGGTGCACCGGCTGCATACCCGTTGAAAGCGAAGCCGAGTTCACCCGTGTAACCGTCGGGAATACGGAATGGCTGTTCTCGAAAATGACACCCTCGTTTCCCAGGCGAAACAAGATCGGCGTCTCGCTCGCCGTAATGCCGTCCGGACGCAACCCGTCTATCACGAAAACCAGGTGGAGGGCGGCTTTCGCAGGCGCCTGCGCGAACGCAGGATGCAGAACGCAAAACGCGAGAACGAGAATTAACGCGGGCAGCGCGGCCAGTCCTGTTAGATTCGATTCCCGCCGCCTCCACCGGTGCTCAAGGGGCATGACCATTACTGCCTTTCCCAAACAAGCTGTGCATTTTTCCTCGTTTGCTCTGCGCGGTCATACTGTGACGTATTTTGGTTCGAAACCGCCTTTCCACTATCGGATTCGTCCCAGTCGGATAAAATAATACCAATACCATCATATTGTTAGTGTTTGACCCGGATCGGCACGCGACTTGCTCTTAGAGACGCAGCGCCGCCCGGTGTGATAGGGGGAGACTTGATCGAGTTGATGATCGTGGTTGCGATCATCGGCATTCTGGCCGCAGTAGCACTCCCGGCGTACCAGGACTACAGCAACCGGGCGAAGATATCCGAAGTGATCTTGGCTGCGAGCGCATGCCGCACCTCGATTACCGAGGTCTACCAAAGCGCCACCAGCGCCCCTGGAATCAACAATTGGGGTTGCGAAGCCACAACGCCGGGTGGTGCCTCGAAGTACGTATCGACCATTGTCACCGACGTCAACGGCAAGGTCACGGTGACGATTCAGGGGTTCTCCGCCACACTTAACCCCCCCATCAACGGCAGAATAGTCACTCTGGTTCCGATGAAAAACCCCGGCGGCGGCGGTGCCGTGCCGATGACCTCTGCCGATGTGGGCGGAGGCACGGTCTGGGGCTGGCGCTGTGGTAATGCAGCGGTCGACGGTACGACCTTGAATCCGAAGTTCCTGCCGGGTTCCTGCCGCGGCTAATCGCAAACCCTGAGAGTCAGCTGAAGGCCAGCCCGCCCGCCTTCCGGCCCCCGGCGGCAAGCGAAGCGGAGAGTGGATCAGTCGGGCTTCGCACCCGTTTCGCGCACGACCTTTCCCCACTTCACGATCTCGGCCTTCACGTATTCTGCGGTTTGATCCAGCGAGCCGCCGACGGGATCGAAGCCGTTCG
>VBDE01000154.1 GCA_005883665.1 Betaproteobacteria bacterium | reverse complement strand
TCCGCTTGTTCGTCGACGGCGAAGGCCTTCGGCAACGCCGCGCGCATGATCACCGCGGGAATCTGCGACGCTGCCGTGGTCGGGGGTGCCGACAGCCTGTGTCTCATGACGCTCTACGGATTTCATTCGCTCGGCTTGACCTCGCCCGGACCTTGCCGGCCTTTTGACGCGGATCGGGACGGCATCTCGATCGGCGAAGGGGCGGGCTTCGCGCTGATCGAGAAAGCGGATCGCGCGCGATCCGGGGCGATCCTGCTTCTCGGCGTAGGCGAGAGCTCCGACGCTTACCATATGTCGACGCCCCATCCCGAGGGACTGGGTGCGAGGATGGCCATGGAGCAGGCTCTGGAAAGTGCGGGGCTCCAGCCCCGCGACATCGACTATATCAACCTGCACGGCACGGCCACGAAGACCAACGACGCCAGCGAAGACAAGGCCGTGTTCGAGATCTTCGGGCCCGAAACCCCGTGCAGTTCGACCAAGGGGGCGACCGGGCACCTGCTCGGCGCTGCCGGAATCACCGAAGCGATCGTTTCCATTCTCGCGATCGAGTGCGGTTTGATGCCGGGCAGCGCGAATACGCGAAGCGTCGACCCCGCGATGAAGAGCAACTACCTGCTTGAAAACAGGCAGGCGAAAGTCACCCGCGTCCTGACCAACTCGTTCGGGTTCGGCGGGAGCAACTGCAGTCTGGTCCTGGGAGTCGCCCAGTGATGCGGGTCTTCGTCGAAGGCGTGGGCTTGCTCGGTCCGGGTCTGCGGGGCTGGGAGGCGGCTCGCCGCGTCCTCACCGGCGAGGAACGTTTCTGCTCGGCTTCCACCGTCATCGGCACAAGCGATCTGCTGCCTCCTGCCGAGCGGCGCCGCACCCCCGTTCCGGTCAAGCTTGCGCTCGCCGTCGGGCAGGAAGCGTTTGAGAACGCCGGCCGCGATGCTGCGGCCACGGCGACCGTGTTCACGTCCTCCTCCGGCGAGGGCGAAACGCTGCATCACATGTGCGAAGCGCTGGCCTCGGCCGAACGGGAGGTGTCGCCGACGCGTTTTCACAACTCCGTGCACAACGCCGCCGCGGGTTACTGGGGCATCGCAACCCGGTCGCGGGAAGCCTCGACGAGCCTCTGTGCCTACGACGCGAGCTTCACGGCGGGTCTGATCGAAGCGGCGACGCAGGTTGCAGCGTGGGGTAAGCCGGTCGCCCTGATCGCCTACGACCAGCCCTATCCGGAGCCGCTTCATTCGGCGCGTCCCCTTCTTGCGAGTTTCGGCGCGGCGCTGGTCCTGGCGCCGCATGCCACCCGCCGAGCCTCCGCGACGCTCGAATTGGCGGTTCTGCAGGGCGATGAAAAACCCACCGGCATGTCCGATTCCGGGCTTGAGAAATTAAGGCTCGGCGCACCGGCCGCGAGAGCGCTTCCTCTGCTCGAAGCACTTGCACGAAAGACGCAGGGCGACGTCGTGCTCGATTTCCTGACCGAAGCGCGCCTGCGCGTCACCGTGAGCCGGTGTTGATTTCCCGGGAGGCCATCGCCGCGATGATTCCCCACGCGGGATCGATGTGCCTGCTCGACGGCGTGCTCTCCTGGGATGCGAGCCGTATCCGGTGTTTGAGCCGCACCCACCGGGATCGACACAATCCCCTGCGAGTGGACGAAAAACTCCCGGCTGTGTGCGGCATCGAATATGCCGCCCAGGCCATGGCGATACACGGAGTATTGGCGGGCAGCGTCGGGAACCGGCCGCGACTGGGGTACCTGGCGAGCTTGAGGGAGGTACGTTGCAGCAGAACCCGGCTCGATGATCTCGAAGGCGACCTCACCGTCGAAGCCGAGAAGCTGATGGGCGAGGAGAGTCACGTGATCTACAGCTTCGAAGTGCGAGTGGGCGATGTCGAGGTCTTGCGGGGCAGGGCCGCGGTGGTCCTGGAAGCGAGCCGGGCGGGATCGTGATACGGGCGCTCGTCACCGGCGGCAGCGGCGGCATCGGTGCCGCGGTGTGCAGGCGCCTGACGGCCGATGGCCGGCACGTTTACGTGCACGCGAACAGCCGTTTTGCACGGGCCGAGGAGCTTGCCGCCGAGATCGTAACGAACGGAGGTTCGGCGCAAGCGGTGGCGTTCGATGTCGCCGACCGCGACGGGACCGAGACAGCGCTGCGAAAATTGCTCGCAGACGGCCCCATCCAGATCGTGGTCAACAACGCCGGGATTCACGATGACGCCGTGATGCCCGGCATGCGGCCCGAGCAATGGTCCCGGGTGATCGACGTCTCTCTCAACGGGTTCTTCAACGTCACCCAGCCCTTGCTCATGCCCATGATCGGCACGCGCTGGGGACGGATAGTCAACGTGTCTTCCGTCGCCGCTCTCGCGGGCAATCGCGGCCAGACGAACTACGCGGCCGCCAAGGCGGGACTCCACGGAGCGACCAAGGCGCTCGCGCTGGAAATGGCAAGCCGCGGCATCACGGTGAATGTCGTCGCGCCGGGCATCATCACCTCCTCCATGACCGAGACCGTGTTTCCACAGGACGTGGTCGACCGGCTGGTGCCGATGAAGCGCGCTGGAACTCCGGAGGAGGTCGCTGATTTGATCGCGTTCCTCGCCTCCGAGCGGGCCGGCTATATCTCCGGCCAGATTATTTCCATCAACGGCGCGATGACCTGAGCCTGCAACTAGTTCTCTGCGTCTACCTTGGCGCTCGACGCCCTCAGAATCCAGGCGACACCCAAGCCTCCGCTAAGATTGCTTCTAGACTTGACCAGAGGGCTGTCGGCAAACACCGCGCCGCTGACGCTGTCCCATTTCGCAAAGCCGCCGATCCAGAAATTTGAGAAGCGCTTGGAGAGCGCTGCGATGACCGCAGTCCCGGCGTAGCCGCCGCTCGGGTTGAAAGCGGGCCGCTCCGCCGTGGCGAAAATCGGATCGACTGCATAGAAGTACTGGTTGTAGCGCCGATCCGTATAGATCAGGCCGCCCTGCAGGCCGAGGTTCCATCCACGGGTTCCCAGTACGTTGCGAAAATCCAGGCTCAGGTTCGGCTGAAAAATCCAGCCGGCCTGCCTGAAATGGGAGAAGTCGGAGGCAATGACGGTGCGCACCGGCAGTCGCAATTCCAATTTTTCCGTTCGGTTCTCGGATCGAAATAGGGCGATGTTGAGCGAGGGACCTAATTCCAGTGTGGCATCTAGATCGGGCATGCCGCGCCGCGCGTCGTTGTCTTTGGCGGGTGGGGAGCCGCTCAGGCTGAACTCGAGCGCGACCTTGTCGCTGAACAGACGGCGCAGTCTGCGGTCGTCGACTTTTAGGGACTCTCCCCGGTAGACCAAATAGGGCAACGGGAGCACCCAAATCCGGGATTGATCCGAGCCGCGATAGTGAGGAAGGGTCGTAGCTCCGATTCCTACTCCGAACTCCCACAACGGAAGCTGCTCCGCTCGCGCGAGGCTCGCCGCAAGGCACAGGAGAAAGAGGCCCTTGCGGGTTGGGTTCATTGTCGTCGGGCGAGTGCGCCTTAAATCCGGCAGACGGGTTGTGCGCTGGGGAGACTCGAGCCCAAGCTGGCGACTAGACAGGTTAGAATGTTGTTGTAGCGAAGTGGTGCCGAGGAGGAGACTCGAACTCCTACAGTCTTGCGACCGCTAGGACCTGAACCTAGTGCGTCTACCAATTCCGCCACCTCGGCGAAAGGGCCGCGCCAATTCCGGTCTTCAGCCCGAGCGCGGATTCTATAGGAAAGCGCCGATTTGTCAATGAAAAAGCGCCGTATTGCGCGCGCAGCCGACCCTCATCGCGAACGCGAAGCTTCGCGCTACGAACATCCGATTCCGAGTCGCGAGCTCATTCTGCAGACCCTCGCCGAAGCCGGCGTCCCGCTCACGGACGAGGAGCTCGCGCAGCGCCTTGCGATCGATCCGAAGGAGCGCGACGCGTTCGTGAAGCGTCTGGGCGCGATGGAGCGCGACGGCCAGATCCTGCGCAATCGCAAGGGCGCGATCCTGGTCGCCGCCAAGCTCGATCTCGTCGCCGGACGTGTCGAGGGTCATCCCGACGGCTACGGCTTCGTGACCCCCGAGGAGGGCGAGGACTTGTACCTCAGCCCGCACGAGATGCGGAAAGTCCTCCACGGCGATCGCGTGATGGTGCGCGAATCGGGCGTGGACCGGCGCGGCCGCAGGGAAGGGACGATCGTCGAGGTGATCGAACGCGTCAACCACCGCGTGGTGGGGCGCCTGCACGGCGAAGGCCGGTTCCTGTTCGTTCAACCCGCCGAGCGGCGCATCAGCCAGACCATCCTTATCGCCCCCGAGGACGCAGGCGATGCGCGAGCCGGCCAGGTCGTCGTCGCCGAATTGACCGTGCAGCCCGATGGCCACACTCAGCCGATCGGCCGCGTGATCGAGGTGCTGGGGGAGGCGGCCGATCCCGGAATCGAAATCGAGATCGCGCTCAGGAAACACGATTTGCCGTTCAAGTTCTCGTCGGAGGCCGAGGCGCTCGCGGCGAAATTTTCCGATGCGCCGCGTCCGGGCGATCTTGTGGGTCGGGAAGACTTGCGCGCGCTCGACCTCGTTACGATCGACGGGGAGACGGCTCGGGATTTCGACGACGCCGTGTATTGCGAAAAGGCAATCGAAGGGTTTCGGCTCGTCGTCGCGATCGCAGACGTGAGCCACTACGTGCGCGACGGGGACGCGCTCGACCTGGATGCGCGCGAGCGCGGCAATTCGGTTTACTTTCCCCGCCGGGTCATCCCGATGCTGCCGGAGCAACTCTCCAACGGCCTGTGCTCGCTCAACGCGGAAGTCGATCGCCTCTGCATGGCCTGCGACATGGCGATCGGCGCGAAGGGTGAGATCGGCCGATATCGTTTCTATCCGGCGGTCATGCGCTCGCGCGCGAGGCTCACCTATACCTCGGTGGCTGCGGCCCTCGCCGACCCGAAGGGCGAAGCGGCGCAGAAACTGAAAGGTCTCCTGCCTCGTTTGCGCCTCTTGAACGAGGTGTTCGGGGCGCTGCTCAAGGCGCGGGAGGAGCGTGGCGCGATCGATTTTGAGACGATCGAAACCCAGTTTGTCTTCGACGGCGAGGGGCGCTTGGCGCGCATCGAAAAGGTCGAGCGCAACGATGCCCACCGCATCATCGAAGAGTGCATGCTCGCCGCGAACGTTTGCGCCTCGGACATTCTGTCCAAGCGCAAGCATCCTGCACTGTATCGCGTCCACGAAGGCCCGACCCCGGAGAAGCTGGAAAGCCTGCGCGAGTTTCTCAAGGGATTCGGCCTCGCGCTCGAGGGTGGGGACAAGCCCACCGCGAAGCACTACGCGAAGCTGCTCGAGACGGTGCGCAAGCGCCCGGACGTGCAGCTGCTCCAGACGGTGCTGCTGCGCTCGCTGCAGCAGGCACAGTACAGCCCCGAGAACGTCGGCCACTTCGGGCTCGCCTACGAGCACTACACGCACTTCACTTCGCCCATCCGCCGCTATCCGGACCTGCTCGTCCATCGCGCAATCAAGGCGGTTCTCTCGGGAGGGCGCTACAACCCCGGCAACTGGGCGGAGCTGGGGAGCCACTGCTCGCAGACCGAGCGGCGCGCGGACGAGGCCACGCGCGAGGTTGCCGCTTGGCTCAAGTGCTACTACATGCGTGACCGCGTCGGCGACGAGTTCGAAGGCTCGATCTCGGCGGTGACGAGTTTCGGCATTTTCGTCGCGCTCGACGAATTCTATGTGGAGGGACTGGTGCACATCTCCGAGCTCGGGCAGGACTACTTCCACTTCGATGCCACCCGTCATCAACTGATCGGCGACCGCACCCGAAAGCAGTTCCGTTTGGCCGACAGGGTGAGGGTCAGGATCGTCCGAGCGGATCTAGAGACGAGCCGAATCGATTTTGTGCTCGCGGGAGAACCTGCGGGCAGCCCGGGCCGTTCGCGCTCCCTCCGCCGACGCGCGAGATCGTAGGCATAGAGCAGGATGAAGCCGACCCGCGCCATTTTCGGATTTCACGCGGTGCTTGCGCGGCTGCGCGCCGATCCGGCCTCGGTGACGGAAATCTATCTCGGTGAAGACCGCAAGGACGCGCGGGCGAAAGACCTCGCGCTCGCCGCGGAAAAGGCGGGGGTTTCGCTCATGCGCGTTCCGACCAAACGCTTGGACGGTTTCTACGGCGGCGGCCGCCACCAGGGCGTGGTGGCGATTGCGTTCGAGAAACCCGCGCGCGAAAGTCTGGAGGACCTGCTCGACTCGGTGAAGGAGGCGCCCCTTCTGCTGGTGCTGGACGGCGTGACCGATCCGCACAACCTCGGGGCCTGTTTGCGGGTCGCGGACGCCGCCGGTGCCCACGCGGTGATCGCACCCAAGGACCGTGCCGCCGGCATCAGCACGACCGTGTCCAGAGTGGCAAGTGGCGCGGCCGAAACCGTCCCTTACTACATGGTGACGAACCTCGCCCGTACGCTCGATGAATTGAAGGAGCGCAATGTCTGGATCGTCGGCGCGGACGAGCGCGCAGACAAGACGCTCTACGAGGCTGATCTGCCTGCGGCCACTGCCTGGGTGCTGGGCGCCGAAGGCGAGGGGATGCGAAGGCTCACTCGCGAGCGCTGCGATCTCCTGGTGCGCATCCCTATGCGAGGGAGCGTCGAGAGCCTGAACGTCTCCGTGGCGAGCGGCGTGTGCCTGTTCGAGGCGCGGAGGAGGCGCGCGGCCGCGTAACGCGGTCACGGCGTTCCAGTACCGCCGCGATTTCCTCGATTTCCGATGCGGCGCTCCTCGATTTACCGAACGGAACGGCAGCCCTGTCGTACCAGTAGCGAGCGTTGTCCAGGTCGCCTTCGATCCGGTGCAGGAGCCCGTGCATGCGAAAGGCAAGCTTGTCGCGCATGTCCATGACGATCGCGTGGGCCCTGTCCCACTCATTCCTGCGCAGAAGAGAAAGAACCCTGCGATGCTTGTCGGCTGACCGGATCATGAAGGCGGCAGTGAAAGATCGTGCGCGTCGTCAGCGCAGTGGCTCGCCGTTGCAGGAGAGCTCGACCCTCTCCCCGAATTCGTAGCGCAGCGCGCCGAGCACGCGGGTCTCCACGTTACGGATGCTCGGGGTTTTTCCGCTGCCGAAGGCGCCGAGGGTAAAGGTGACTTCGCCCGTTTTCTCGTCGATCTGCGCCCAGGCCTTCGCTTCCGCGCGATCCAGCGCGTCGGTGACGACCCTGAGCATTTGCGCGGAGGTCACCTTCGGGTCCTTGGACGCCACGCGATAGTCGAAGCCGACGACGCTCTCGCAGGCCGCGACCAGGAGGCAGACTGCTACGATGAACCTGGCGCGTGAAATCATGGGCCCCAACCGTCACTTCTTCAGCGCCGCGCCCGCCAACTGGGCGATCGCCGCCAGCGTTGTCTGCGCCGCGTTCAGCCC
>VBDE01000398.1 GCA_005883665.1 Betaproteobacteria bacterium | reverse complement strand
CCCTGCCTTCATACCCTCGACGACGACCACTCCGACGGAGTCGTTTTCGTCGTGCACCACGAAATGAATCACGAGGTCCGTCAGCGACAGAGCAAGTTGCCCGCATTCGGATCAACCGGCCGGGTGCAATCCTGGATGTTGATCTTGCGCGTCGGGTCGGGTTCGGGCGCCCGGACCGATGTCTTGCCGTCCGGGCCGAGCCGGTAGTAGCGCACGCCGTCGGCAAGCATCACCCCGACGATGATCGCGTTGCCGAGCGGCGAGCCGCTGGACACGCTCACCTGGGAGGTCGTGGTGCCCGGACCGGAGGCGCGTTCCTCGGCCGAATACCGGACCGTGCAACCGTGACGATGATGCAAGCCGCCGAAATCCCGCGCATAGGTCGAAAATTAGCACGCGCCGGAGCGTTTCGCCATATTCGCGGGACTCGCTGCTAGAATTGTTTCCTGAAGCGGAGGTTGCGCTATGAACAAGCCCGTTGAATCCCTGCCGGCGGAGAAGCTCGAATACCTCAAGCGCCGCACCGACAAGTACTTCAGCAAATCGCGGCAGATCGTCGAGAAGTTCGGCGACCGGACCGTCACCTACGGGGTGTTCCTGCACCGCGGCGTGATCTGCGCCGTCAATCCCGCCATCGACGTCCTGCGCAGCTACTACTCCGCCAAGGCAGAGCCGCTCAGGATCACGCGCCTGTACGAGGAAGGCGCGTTCGTGCCCGACCAGAAGGCCCTCTTCACGTACACCGGTTCGTTCGCGGCCCTGGTCGAGCTCGAGACCCTCATACTGCAGCGCGTCGGCGTCGCCTGCGTCTCGGCGTACAACGCCTACAAGATGGCGATGAACCTGAAGAAGGTCGCGTTCATCGACATGCACGCGCGGCACTCGCCGGGCGACGACCTGTCGCTGCTCGCGGCCTACGGCGCGTCGGTCGGAAGCCGAATGGCGAAGCTCGGCGGCGCGATCGGCTTCGTCGGTTCCTCGCAGGACCTTACCGCTCACTTCTATGGCCACGACGAGGGCATCGGCACCATGCCGCACGGCATCATCGGCTACGCGGGCTCGACCCTGCGCGCGGCGCAGATGTATGTCGAAACCCATCCGCAGGACAATCTCACGGTGCTGATCGATTACTACGGACGCGAGTATTCCGACGCCCTCGACATCTGCCGCTGGTGGTACAACGAACACCTGCCGGGGGACGAGACGGGCGCACGAGCGCTCGCTCTGCGCATCGACACCCACGGCGAGCGCTACGCAGAGGGCCTCGACTACGAAAAATCGACCGAGATCGTGGTCAACTGGCTGCACGTACCGAGCGAGTACGAGGCGGTGCGCTACGTGATGGGCGAAGAGGCGTTCGACGCCGACAGCCTGAACATCGTCAAGGACCGGGTGCGCAAAGTGCTGTTCGGCACCGGCGTCTCCGTCGCCGCGGTCATCCAGCTGCGCCAGACGCTCGACGCGAACGGTTTCAACGCCTGCAAGATCGTGGGCTCATCGGGATTCAATCTGTTCAAGTGCAAGATGTTCGCCAACAGCAGGGCGCCGCTCGACGTGATCGGCACCGGCTCCTTCATCCCGGAGAACTTCAACGACACTTTCGCGACGGCCGATATCTTCATGTACGACGGAAAGCCCGGCATCAAGCTCGGGCGCGAGAAGTTGTTCCAGGGGCTGAAGCCGTAGCCCCATGTTGTTTCCGACGACGCTCGTCGGCAGCTACCCGCAGCCGGAGTGGCTGATCGACCGCGAGAAGCTCGCCGGGCGCTTTCCGCCGCGCGTGCGTGCGAGAGAGCTGTGGCGCATCCCCGATTCGCATCTCGCCGAAGCGCAGGACGACGCGACGCTGCTCGCGATCCGCGCCCAG
>VBDE01000020.1:3837-19840 GCA_005883665.1 Betaproteobacteria bacterium | reverse complement strand
CGAGGCGGTGTGAGTAGCCGTGGCAGGCGATTTCGTGGCCGCGCGCGGCAATGTCTCTGACCAGTTGCGGATACCGCTCGGCCACCCAGCCCAGCACGAAGAAAGTCCCTCGGACATCGAACTCCTCGAAGATGGCGAGCAATTTCTGAGTGTTGCCTACCACGCGCGATTCACGCGAGATCCAACTATCACGATGTACGCTTGGCGCCAACGCCGTAACTTGAAAGTAGTCCTCTACATCAACAGTCAGCGCGTTAGGTACGTTCATTTGATTCGCTGTCGACACGATGCTCAAGTGCAATGATACGATCGGAGCCGTGCGATGATCACAGGCGCCACACACAGAGTCCGGCCGCCGAAAGCGCCTCGCGATCGAACTGCGACTTGACGTCAATGAAGCAGCCGCCCTTCGTGATCTTGCGCGCGAGTTTCTCCTCGCCCATGCTTCGGAATTGGTGATGGGCGACGGCTACGACCATCGCTTCGGCGATCGGCAGGTTCTCCCAGGAAATCAGTTCCAGCCCGTACTCGTGGCGCGCTGCCTCGGCTTCGGGTACCGGGTCGTGTACAAACACCTGGACGCCATAGCTTTTCAGCTCGTTGATCACATCGATGACGTGCGAGTTGCGCAGGTCGGGAACGTTTTCCTTGAAGGTCAGCCCGAGCACGATGATCTTCGCACCCTTCACGGGATTGCCGTTGCGGATCACCTGCTTGATGGTTTGCTCGGCAATGAACTTCCCCATATTGTCGTTGATGCGCCGCCCGGCGAGGATCACCTCCGGGTGGTAGCCGAGCATCTCCGCCTTGTAGGTGAGGTAATAGGGGTCGACGCCGATGCAGTGGCCGCCGACCAAGCCGGGGCGGAACGGGAGAAAGTTCCATTTGGTTCCGGCCGCCTGCAGAACCTCCAGGGTGTCGATGCCGATGCGATTGAAGATGATCGCCAGCTCGTTGACCAGCGCGATATTCAGATCTCGCTGGGTGTTCTCGATGACCTTCGCGGCTTCGGCGACCTTGATGCTCGAGACCGGGTACACGCCGGCCTCGACTACGGCGCGGTAGAGATTGGCGACCTTGTCGAGCGTTTCGGGTGTATCGCCCGCGACGACCTTTACGATGGTCTCCAGCCTGTGCTCCTTGTCGCCGGGGTTGATACGCTCGGGCGAGTAGCCGACATTGAAGTCCGTGAGCCAGGTCTTCGCGGAACTTTTTTCAAGCACTGGAATGCACACTTCCTCGGTCGCGCCCGGGTAGACGGTCGATTCATACACCACGGTCACACCCTTTTTCATGTATTTGCCGACCGTGGTGCTCGCACCGACCAGCGGCCCGAAGTCCGGCCGGCGCACGGCGTCCACCGGCGTGGGAACCGCGACCACGATGATGTCGGCGGCGGCAAGCTGCGCCGGATCGGTTGTCACCGTGAGCAGGGCCGCAGCACGAAATTGCTCGCCGGAGACCTCACCCGTCGGATCCACGTGGCGTCGGTAGTTCCCCACTTTCTCGGCGCTGGGGTCAAATCCGATGGTCCGCAACTTCTTGCCGAATGCCGCCGCGAGCGGCAAACCGACGTAACCGAGTCCGACGACGGCGACCGTACTCATTTCCCTGCCCCTTTTCTTTTGGATGGGTGCAATTCTCGCCGAAATTCTGACCCTTGAGGGCGCGATGACAGCGGGCTCCTTTTTCGCCCCGGTGCCGCGCTTGACTTAGCCGGCCCGACAGCATCATGATGCTGTCATAACGCCACGCTAGATCCCCGACGCGACAGACCCGTTCGTTTTCTTTTTCGGGCTACAGCCTTATGAGCTGGACGATTTGGGTGGTGGTGCTAGGTGTGTGGCTTTTGATCGGCATGGGGGTCGCTCACCTGTTCGGCCGTTTCGTCAGAGGAGGGGAAGCTCCCGACGACAACCATAGCGATCCGATCCGCCCCCGGCAGTGAGTTGTATACGCGGCAACGCTCGCGAGGCGGCGTCTTGTGCGTTTCCTTCGAAGGCACTCGCTGAAAATCCGATGGCCCCAGCGCCCTTAAGCGGCGTCGTACTTGACCCGGCCAGCCCAACGACTTCATGATTGCGCAATACGCCCGTTTCAGAGCGCCCGGCGGGTCCGATCCGGCGGCCGAACGTGTTCCGATTCAGGTACGAGCGCCAATAATTTGCGTTGAACAACTTGGTAACCCATAGCAGTTCTGCCACGCCGTCGATAACATCCGTTTTCCCGTCACCCGAAACCTGAACTTGCACGGACTGCCATGAAAGTACTGGTGACAGGCGGGGCGGGTTATATCGGGTCGCATACCTGCGTCGAGCTGATGCAGGCGGGGCACGAGGTCGTCATTTTCGACAACCTCAGCAACAGCTACGAGGCGGTGATCGGGCGCATTGCGCGGATTGCCGGCAGGGCGCCCGAATTCACCCAAGCGGATGTTCGCGACTCGGGCGCCTTGCGAGAGGTGTTCATCCGGCACCGATTCGATGCTGTGATCCACTTCGCCGGCCTCAAGGCGGTCGGCGAATCTGTGGAAAAGCCAATCGAGTACTACGACAACAACGTGCACGGCGCCTTGGTCCTATGCCGGGCGATGGCCCAGGCCGGGGTCGGGGTGCTGGTGTTCTCCTCCTCCGCCACCGTCTATGGAAACGCAGCGTCGGTGCCGATACGCGAGGATGCGCCGCTCGAGCCGACCAACCCGTACGGCCACTCGAAGCTGATGGTCGAGCGGATCCTCCAAGACCTCGAGGCCTCGGACCCCGGTGCTTGGCGCATCGCCCTGCTGCGCTATTTCAATCCCGTAGGCGCCCACCCGAGCGGGCTGATCGGCGAGGACCCGCAGGGCATCCCGAACAACCTCATGCCCAATATCGCTCAAGTTGCCGTTGGCATTCGCGAAAAAATTCGCGTGTTTGGCAGCGACTATCCGACCCGCGACGGTACCGGGGTACGAGACTACATACACGTTGTGGACCTCGCGCGGGGCCACCTCGCAGCGCTGGAAACCATGCAACGCGAACGACGCGGAATGACCGTTAACCTCGGTACGGGCCGGGGAGTCTCGGTGCTGGAAACGGTCCGCGCTTTCGAGCGGGCGAGTGGCCGAACGGTACCGTTTGAGCGCGTCGCTCGCCGAGCGGGCGATGTCGCCGAATGCTACGCGGACCCGTCACTCGCGGAAAAAATACTCGGCTGGAAGGCGACATACACTCTCGAGGACATGTGCCGGGATACTTGGCGCTGGCAAAGCATGAACCCACACGGCTACCGGGAGGAAAGTCGAAAATGAAGATTCTTGTCACCGGCGCCGCCGGATTCATCGGTGCAACCTTGGCCCACCACTTGCTCGATCGCGGTGACGAGGTCGTCGGCATCGACAATCTAAACGACTACTACGACGTCCGGCTCAAGCAGGCGCGCCTCGAGCGCCTGCGTGCACGTGCCGGGTTCCTCTTTCACAAGCTCGACATCGTCGAGCGCAGACCGATGGGCGAGCTTTTCGCCACCGGCAAATTCGGTGCAGTCGTGCATCTAGCCGCGCAGGCAGGGGTGCGTTACTCGATTGAAAACCCCTCGGCCTACATTGATGCCAACCTCGTCGGCTTCTTGCACGTGCTCGAAGGCTGCCGCCACACGAAGGTCGGGCATCTCGTGTTCGCATCGAGCAGCTCCGTCTACGGCGCAAACACTCGGTTGCCGTTTTCCGAGCACGACAATGTCGACCACCCGGTCTCGCTATATGCGGCGACCAAGAAGGCAAACGAATTGATGGCGCACAGCTACGCCCACCTCTACGGGCTGCCGTGCACGGGCCTGCGGTTCTTCACCGTCTATGGTCCCTGGGGTCGGCCAGATATGGCGCTGTTCAAGTTCACCGAGGGAATCCTGGCCGGACGTCCGATCCCGGTGTTCAACCGCGGCGAAATGGTGCGCGATTTCACCTATGTCGACGACATCGTAGAGGGGGTCACCCGAGTCATGGTGCAGCCTGCCGCTCCCGTGGCCGGCTGGAACGGCGATCACCCGGATCCCGCGACGAGTTATGCTCCCTGGCGTATCTTCAATATCGGCAACAATCAGCCGGTCAAGCTCATGCGCTATATAGAGGTACTTGAGCAGTGTCTCGGCCGAAAGGCGCAGCTTGACCTTCTTCCGATGCAGGCTGGAGACGTGCCGGCGACGTTTGCCGATGTAGGCGAGCTGCACAAATCGGTCGGCTATAAGCCACAGACTCCGATCGAAATCGGCGTCAGGCGATTTGCAGAGTGGTATCAAGCCTTTTACCGGAAATCTGCGTAAGTGTAATGACCCAGGTCCCGTCGGCGCTGCGAGGCCGAGAATTCAGCGTGGATATTCCGGTAATCTTCGAGTCGCAGAAGGGTTGAAACGCGGCCGGGTCACGCGGCGATGCGACGGCTAGACCCCTGTGTGATCTTCGTCAAAGCGAGAATTACGGTCAACGTAACGGCGTAGAAGCCGAGTTGAATTCCATACGGCCGTGCCGTGTAGCCTACGAGGGTATGCATCAGTTTTCCGATGACGCTGTCGTCGGGTAGAACGTACGAGGTATCCCAGATGGTTTCACCCAGTGCCGGCAGAATGTCGGCCTGCACGAGGTAGGCAGCACCCTGGGCAGCCATACCCGCGGCGAGCAGCAGGATCAACCATCCGGTCACGGCAAACAAGTGTTTGGCAGATACGCGCAGCAGTCCGAAATACATGCCGACTGCAAGCATCAATCCCGCGGCCAGCCCAAGCGCAAACCCTAGTCCCAGCTCTGTTGTCTGACCGGGCCCAGCCGAAGCGATGCCGTAAAGGAACAGCACGAGTTCCGATCCTTCGCGGAGCACTGCCATCGTGACAACTATGGACAACGCGTAAAGGGGCTTGTCGCCCACGCGCACCGCTGTGCCGACCGATTTGAGATTCGCCGCCATCTCGCGGCCGTGTCGCGTCATCCACACGTTGTGCCAGCCGAGCATGGCCACCGCGATGAACAGGACCGTGGCATTGAAAATCTCTTGGCCGAGGCCCGAAGCGGCGGCGGAAATCGCATCGGCAAATGCAGCGACCGCCAGCGCGCCGAGCGTCCCCGCGACGATTCCGTAACTGATCCACGCGCCCCTGCCGACTACGCCGCGAGTGGCCACCAGAACAATACTCACGACCAGAGCAGCCTCGAGCACTTCGCGCAGAACAATGACAGCGGTTGCGAGCATGGCGATCCAGGCTATTTCGCGACAATACGGCCTTTGGCCGTTTTTTGGTGGAACTCGCCGACGAATTCATAGATCCCCGGCTTGAGCGGTCTGACAGTCAAATTCCCTTCGCTTCTGCCGGGGATGACCTTTTCCAGCTTGAGGTCGTGGCTCTCGAATTCTTCAGCGGTCGGATCGAGGTTTTTCACGACCAGCTTGAACCGCTTGCCTGCCGGAACCTGAAGCTCCAACGGCTCGAAGCGGTGGTCCTTGATGGTGAGCTCATAGGAGAGTTCCTGGCCATAGCTAGGTATCCAGAGCGCCAGTCCCAAAATCCAAACGAGGCTCAACCCACGTAGGGGCTTGGACATATGCTTCTTCTCAGAATAGCGAGAATGATATTGATTCTCATTATAGATGTCAAATGGTGTCGAGGCTTTACGTGCCCGCCTGTTCCTGCGCGCTGACCCGCCAAGGGGGTGGCCGGCTGCTACTTCGGAAGTGAAATACGCCGAGCCCCGTCGAAGCGTCTCACCCAATAGGTTCCGCGCATGTTTTCGACGCGCACTGCCGTGCCTGGCCGGGGTGCGTGGATGAAGCGGTTGTCTCCGAGGAAAATTCCCACGTGCGAGTAGGGTCGCCGCTCAGTGTTGTAGAAGACCAGATCACCCGCTTCGAGCTGCGACAAGGTCACCGGTTTGCCCATCCGGCTTTGCGCTTGGGCATTGTGCGGCAGCTGGATTCCGAAGGCTTCCCTGTAGACGTGCGCCACTAGGCCGCTACAGTCAAAACCATTCTCGCGCGAATCTCCGCCCCGTCGATATGGCACTCCCGCATTGGCCAGCGCCTGAAAGACCATCTCCGGGCTGCGGGGAGGGAGCTGCGCTTGGGGGGGTGCAGCACAAGCCGAGAGAATCAATATGCCCAAAAACAGGTAGTTGCAACGCATAATCAAAGTACCTTAGACCATAGAGACCTTGCTGTAAAGAAGGGCGAGATTTGAGGCTTGCCCGACGCCAAGCCCGGATCAACGCTTCAACGTTATAGTGCTTTGAGTCATGGCATCGCGGGGTCAAGGTTGAAGAAGTCAATGAGCCCCGGTGGCGGGATCATGGAGCAGCTCGATGCGGTCTTCGACCGGCGAGGGCCGCTCGCGGCAAGAATCCCGGAATACCGGGTGCGATCGCAGCAGTTGGAAATGGCGAGTCGCGTTTCCGAGGCGATCCGGGAAAATGCCGTGCTGGTCTGCGAGGCGGGCACCGGCACCGGCAAGACCTTTGCCTATCTCGTCCCTGCGCTGCTCTCCTCCGGCAAGGTCATCCTATCGACGGGAACCAAGACGCTCCAGGATCAGCTCTACCATCGCGACCTTCCGATGGTGCGCGCGGCGCTCAATGTACCGGTGACCACGGCGCTGCTGAAAGGCCGGGCCAACTACGTGTGCCACTATCACCTGGAGCGTAACCTGGCAGAGAGCGGGCTATCCAGCCGCGACGTCGTCAGTCACTTGCAGCGCATCGTGGGCTTCGCGCGCGTTACCCGCACCGGAGACAAGAGCGAGCTTGCCGATGTGCCGGAGGAGGCTCCTGCCTGGAGCCTTGCCACCTCGACCCGGGAAAACTGCTTGGGGCAGTCATGTCCGCGATTTCGCGACTGTTTCGTGATGGCCGCTCGGCGCGAGGCGCTCGCCGCGGATCTCGTCGTGGTCAACCATCATCTGTTTTTCGCCGATGTGATGCTCAAGGACGAGGGGATGGCGGAGCTGTTGCCCGCCTGCAATACAGTGATCTTCGACGAGGCGCACCAGCTCCCGGAAACGGCGACGCTTTTTTTTGGCGAATCTCTGTCGACGGGGCAAGTCATTGAGCTCGCGCGGGATGTTCGTGCGGAAGCGCTGTCTCACGCGAAAGACATGCCCGACCCGCCGCGGCTCACTGCCGCGCTGGACAAGGCGGCCCGGGATCTGCGCCTCGCGCTGCCCAACGAAGGCGCGCGCTTCACTGCCGTGTCGGTCAGGCGAAAGCGCGGATTTTCGGATGCCCTCGCCGCACTCGATTCCGCGCTACGCTCGATATGCGCGGCCCTCGACGTGCTCTCCGAACGCAGCGAGGGTCTTGCGCGCTGCTCCGAGCGCGCGCGAACGGCTCAGGCCCTGCTCGAACGCTGGAGCGACGACAGCCGCGCCGATCTGGTCCGCTGGGTCGAGGTGTTCAGTCACTCGCTTCGACTGAATGCCACGCCGCTTTCCATCGCGGGGATTTTCCGCAGGCAGCTCGACGGCCATCCGCGCGCCTGGATTTTTACCTCCGCGACGCTCGCGGTAGCGGGCGACTTCGGCCACTACCGCGACGAGATGGGCCTGGACGACGCCCGCACCGCATGCTGGGACAGCCCTTTCGACTACGCTGACCAGGCTCTGCTCTACGTTCCGAAGAAGCTTCCGGATCCGAATAGCGAGGAGCATACGCGCGCGGTCGTCGCGGCTTCGCTGCCGGTGATCCAGGCGAGCGGCGGAAGCGCCTTTCTCCTGTTCACGACTTTGCGCGCGATGCGCCTTGCTCACGAGCTGTTGCGCGAAGAATTCCGGCGGCGGGCCCTGGGATTTCCCCTGATGCTTCAAGGCGAAGGGTCTCGCAGTGAGCTGCTCGAGCGTTTCCGTCGGCTGGGCAACGCGGTTCTCCTTGGAAGCGCGAGCTTCTGGGAAGGCGTGGACGTGCGGGGGGACGCATTATCGCTGGTGGTCATCGACAAGCTGCCGTTCGCGCCGCCCGAGGACCCAGTCCTCGCAGCGCGGCTCGAATCGCTAGAGCGCGAAGGCGGCAATCCCTTCCTTGATTACCAATTGCCTCAGGCGCGACGAAACTGACCGAGGCGTGCTCGTCATCTGCGATCCGAGGCTCTTTTCGAAGCCCTACGGCCGGCGAATCCTCGCCAGCCTGCCGCCGATGAAGCTTGTGCGTGAGCTCGACAAAGTTCTTTCGTTTGTCGCCGCCGATCGGAAATCGGTCCGAGCAGCAGCTGCGGCGGACGGCGGCCGATCCTAAGTCAGCGGCCGAGCTGGGTGAGCATGTTTTTCAGCTGCGTGCTGTCGGGGAAATTTTTCCTCAAGATCCGCTCGGCGTCGTTGCGCAGTTCGGGCATGCCGAGCACGTCGTAGGCCTGGATCATGATGAGGAGCGCCTCTTCCTGGGCGGGCGCCTGAGGGTAGTTCTTCAGCGCGTATTGTGCGCGGTTTGCCGCCGCGACGTAAGCGCCCCGCTTCATATAGTAGCGGGCGACGTGAACCTCGTGGGAAGCAAGCGCGTTGACGAGATATTTCATGCGCTCCAGCGCGTCGGGCGCGTACCTGCTTTCTGGAAAGCGCTGCACCAGCTCCTTGAAGGCGTCGAATGATTCTCGCGCGGACTTGGGATCACGCTCGGTTCGATCCTGCCGGGATACCTTGCCGAGCACGCCCAAGTCTTCGTTGAAGTAAACCAGACCTTTCAGGTAATGGGCGTAGTCGACATTGGGATGGTTGGGGTGCAGCTTCACAAACCGCTCTGTTGCAGCGACCGCGGATACCTGCTCGTTCTGTTTGTAGTAGGCGTAGGCGATTTCGAGCTGACCCTGCTGGGAGTAGCGCCCATAGGGAAAGCGTGCTTCCAGCGTTTCGTAGCGCTTGATCGCGAGGTCGTACTGGCCGCCATCCAGGGCGTCTTTCGCCTCGCGGTAAAGCTTTTCGGCCGACCATCCGGATATGGGGTCGTGCTTGTCGATGAAGGAACAGGCCGCCAACAAAAGAGCGAATAAAGCTACACTACGTTTCATGGTGGAGCTTGCGGATGAGACGGCAAATTATACCGTGTCGAGGGTCAAACGACGCGTTCCTGATACTCTTGCCGGTCTGCGCTTGGACAAAGCTCTCGCTCGGATGTTTCCCGAGCACTCGCGCAACCGCCTGCAGAGGTGGCTGAGAGAGGGGCACGTCAGCCTCGATTCACACCCCGCCAAACCCAAGCAGAAGATTTGGGGCGGTGAGTGCGTCGAAATCCGGTCGCAGCCCAGCCCGTCGGAAACGGCGTTTCGCGCCGAACCCATCGCGCTCGACATTGTCTACGAGGACGACGATGTCCTGGTGATCAACAAGACGGCGGGCCTGGTGGTTCATCCCGGAAGCGGCAACTGGAAAGGGACGCTGCTCAATGCGCTCTTGCAACGCTCGCCGCAGCTTGCGGCGATTCCGCGAGCCGGCATCGTACACCGGCTCGACAAGAACACGAGCGGACTTCTCGTGGTGGCCAAGACTTTGCGAGCGCACACCGAGCTGGTTCGGCAGCTCCAGGCCAGAACGGTGAAGCGCGACTACCTCGCCCTCGTGCACGGGGTAGTCAAGCTGGACGGAGAGGTGAGCGCGCCAGTCGGGCGCGATCCGCGACATCGCACGCGCATGGCCGTGGTGCCTACCGGACGTCCCGCCTTGACGCGTTTCAAGGTGTCAAGGCGTTTCGCCCGCGTGACCTTGCTCGAATGCAGCCTTGCTACCGGCAGAACCCATCAGATTCGGGTGCACATGCAGTCGTTGGGCCATCCGTTGGTTGGCGATCCCGTCTATCGCAGCAAGCGACTGAACGATCCACGAACCCCACAGCTTCGTCGTCAGGCCTTGCACGCTGTCCGGCTTGGGTTTTCACATCCGGTTTCCGGCGTGCTCAAGCGTTTCTCGGTGCCTTTGCCCGAAGACCTGCGATCGCTCCTGGACTCGCTAGAGTGAGGAGCCTGCCTCACCCCGATTGGATCACTCCCGATTGGCCGGCGGAGAGGCGAGTGCACGCGCTCATCACCACGCGCGAAGGTGGAGTGAGCTCCGGGAAATTCGCCAGCCTCAATTTGAGCATGCGAGTTGGCGATGATCCGCGTTGCGTGACGCGTAACCGCGCCATTCTGAGGGCATGCCTGCCAGACGAGCCCGCATGGGTGAAGCAGGTGCACGGTACGGCGGTGATCGACGCGACGCGAGCGACACCAGACGCAGAAGCCGATGGAGTCGTGACGCAGAGTCCGGGCCCGGTCTGCGCGGTGATGACCGCCGACTGCCTGCCGGTCTTCCTGAGCGATCGCGCGGGCACGAGCGTGGGGATCGCTCACGCGGGCTGGCGCGGGCTTGCAGCGGGAATCGTCGAAAACGTCGTGCAGGCCATGGGTGTGCCCTCGCGGGACATCATCGCCTACATCGGACCGGGCATCGGAGCGCATCGCTACGAAGTCGGAGAGGACGTCCGCAAGGCCTTCGTCGATAGAGACCCTGCCGCCGCCCGGTCGTTTGCTCCACGGCAAGGCGAGAAGTACCTCGTCGATCTCTGCGGGCTTGCACGCCAGCGGCTTGCAGCGGCGGGTGTCGCGGGAATCTATGGGGGTGGGTTCTGCACTGCGGGCGAAGAGCGCTTCTTTTCCTTCCGTCGAGACCAGACCACCGGCAGAATGGCGAGCCTCATCTGGCTGGAGGAAGACTAGGGCATGGCGACGATTGCGTGGATCTCTGCGGCGACCGTCGCGGGTGGCGTGATCAGCATTGCGATCGCCGCGATGTTTGCCCTTTCCGCGCCCGCAAGCTGGGTGCCGGCGCTCGTGAGCTTCGCGATCGGTACTTTGCTCGGCGCGGTCTTCCTCGAGATCCTGCCGCATGCGATCGGCAGTTGCCACGGTGCTTGCCGGGATCCTGGGGTTCTTCGTTCTGGAGAAGCTCGTGCTGTGGCGGCATTGCCATATCGAAGACTGCGAAGCCCACGACCATCACGCCGACCCGCGCGACGGTGGTCGCAGCGGGCTAATGATCATCATCGGCGACGGTTTCCACAACTTCGTCGACGGCATCCTGATCGCCGCGGCGTTTCTGCAGAGCACCGAGCTGGGTGTAGTCACGGCGGCGGCGATCATCGCGCACGAAATCCCCCAGGAAATCGGCGATTTCGTCATTCTCCTGCACTCCGGATACAGCAAACTTACGGCATTGGCGCTCAATCTGCTGTCGAGCCTCGCGATGCTGGTCGGGGCGCTGCTCGCGTACTTCACGCTGCAGGCGGCACAGGAATGGATCGGCACGGTGCTCGCGCTCGCCGCAGCGAGCATGATCTACGTGGCCGTAGCCGATCTCATCCCCGGGCTGCACAGGCGCCCGGAACTCCACGCCACGGCGCAGCAGGTAGCGCTCATCGCTCTGGGGGTTGCATTGATCTGGCTCGTTGGCGATGTAGTCAGGGCGGCCTAGCCCTTACAGCATCGCAGAGCCTCCGTCGACCACCAGCATCTGTCCGGTCATGAACGCGCAGTCGTCGAGCATTCTCGTGGCGGGCATGCTGGCTCTTGCCGAAGTCGGCCACGCACAGGATGTCCCGGAAGAAACGAGCGCCAAATTTCAGGCGACCTATGTCTGGCAGCGAAAATACCCGTTCGGTGCGGCGTATTCCGGCTCCCACAGCCTTTCCCCGGATCGCGAGAAGAGCTATTCGTTCACTGCGACCGCGGCCCTGGGCACTAGGACTTGGAGGGGAGGCGAGCTTTATTTCAACCCCGAGGTCGCTCAAGGCGTGCCCCTTTCCGGGCTGACCGGGCTCGGTGGATTCACGAATGGAGAGATCGCGCGTACCTCCGGCCCGAGGCCCAGTTTCTATCGGGCCAGGCTGTTCGCGCGTCAAACCTGGGGCTTCGGCGGCGGTGGCGAAAAAATGGAGTCGGATGCCAACCAGCTTGCCGGCAGCGTCGATCGGCGTCGCTTGGTCTTGACCGTCGGAAATCTTTCGGTGCTGGACGTCTTCGACGACAACGCCTTCAGCCACGGCCCGCGAACTCAGTTTCTGAACTGGTCGCTCATGACGTACGGAGCCTACGACTACGCCGCCGACGCGCGCGGGTACTCCTGGGGACTGGCGCTCGAGTATTTGAACGCTGATTGGAGGCTGCGGGCCGGCCGCTTCATCCAGCCGAAAGAGCCGAACCAGCTCGCGCTGGACCCCAGGATTTTCAAGCACTACGGCGATCAGGTCGAGATCGAGCGGGCACACAGAGTGGCCGAACGGCCGGGGAAGCTGCGCTTTCTCGTCTTCCGCAATGTCGCGAGGATGGCGCGTTATCAAGACGCTTTGGATCTCGCGAGTCAAACCGGTGGGGCGCCTGATATCAACGCGGTGCGCACGGTCGAGCGGGTCAAGCGCGGATTCGGGTTCGACTTCGAGCAGGAAATCTCATCTAGCGCGGGCCTATTCGGCCGGGCGAGCTGGGCAGACGGCCAGACCGAGACGTTCGCATTCACGGAAATCGATCAATCGCTCTCGGGAGGTGTGTCGCTGAAAGGCGGGGCATTCGGTCGACCTCAGGACACTCTCGGAATGGCATTTGTGCGCAACGCCCTTTCGGCGGCGCATCGCAATTACCTCGCTGCGGGAGGGTTCGGGTTCTTCCTGGGCGACGGCGCCCTGAACTATCGACCGGAAAACATCCTCGAAGTCTATTACAGTCTCAACGTCGCAAAAGACACTTGGTTCTCTGCCGATTTCCAGCGGATTTCAAATCCAGGCTACAACGCCGATCGCGGCCCTGCGACCGTCATCTCGGCACGTCTGCACTACGGGTTTTGAGGCAGTTCGCGCCCCGAGCGGCAGAAGATCACGCAAGCTCGGGGTCGATCGCGGCGAGCAACCTGGTCTCGCTGCCCGAATGCCGGATCCACCACAGCGCTCCCTTGCCGATGCCCCAGTCGGCCTGCGCGCCCGAAAGGGAGATCGCGGCTACGCGGCCCAGTGTCGGCTGGTGTCCGACGATCAATACTGCCGGGCGTGCGGGCCAATCGACCGCTGCAATGATATCCGCGGCAGCCGCATCGGTGCCTACCGCCGGCGTGGTCATAAACGCCACGCCGAGCGCCCGTACGGTCTGCTGCGCCCGCGCGGCGGGGCTGACCAGAATTTCGCAATTTCCAGGCAAGCGTGGCTTTAGCCAGGCGGCGATACGCCGCGCCTGCTCCTGGCCGCGTTCGGTCAGCTTCCGGGCAGAGTCTGGGCCGCCCGCCTCGGCCTCGGCGTGTCGCCAGAGAATCAAATCCATCGTTGCGCCTTCTGGAATCCGTACCGGTCGAGCTTACGCGACCGGGCGGAGGAGTATTATCCCGAAGCGCTCTCGCCTGGGAAGCGCGACACCTGTCACAGGAGACGAACGATGGCCAAGGCCGACGGAATCTACAGAATCACGGAAGTGATCGGAACGAGCGAAACTTCGTGGGAGGACGCAGCGAAGCGGGCGGTGCAGGCGGCATCTAAGACCTTGCGCGACCTTCGCATCGCGGAGGTCGTAAAACAGGACTTGAAGGTCGAGGACGGCAAGGTCGTGGCGTACCGAACGCGGGTGATGCTGTCGTTCAAGTATCAGAAATAGATCTTCCCCGGGAGAGCCTTTGGGCATTCGGTCTCATTCCTTGCCCGATGCTGAGATGGCCTTGCGGATGAACGCCTTCCTTTCGTTCTTGTCCTCGATTTCTTCGGCGATCAGGAGGAACAATTCCCCAGGGTCGCGCGCCTTCGCCGCAGCGCGCTTCACGACGACCTTGGCGACCGCACCGATATACTTGGCAAGCGCCGCTTCGGCCCTCGCGAGCGTCTCCGCGTCGATGTTCGAGGCGGTGGGCGGAACGGACTGCTGGCGCGTAGCACCGGCACGCGTCGGATCCCCGGTCGGGGTCGACTTGTCTCCGGAGAATCTCCTCACGAATGCGGCGCGCTCCTTATCGTCGACGATGTCGCCTGACACGATTTCGGCGAGGGCCGCGATGGTGTAGGCCTTCTTGGCTGCGGTCTTGATCACGACGGAGGCGATCGGGCCGATATGCTTGGCGAGTCCCGCTTCGATTCGCTTGAGGGTATCGCGGTCGAACTCGACCCCGGTGGGAAAAGTTGTCGGCGGGGCGGTAGCCTGCAGCGGATCTTGGATCTTCACGGTCGTCTGATAGGTCATGGTCCTTGGATCCCGCGCGGCAATTCCGGAAACCGCGGAGCGAAACTCCGCCACCGATTGCGGACGCTGCTCTTCGTGTGACACAAGCGCCCAGTCGACCGCTGTAAGCAAGTCGATGCTGTAGCGGCTGCGGTCGGCGACCTGCACCGCGGGCGGCAGCATGTCCTGGCGCACGCGCGCCACCGCCTCCACCGGTCTCTTGCCGATGATCATCCAATACAGAACTCCCCCGAACGCGTACAAGTCGCTCCACGGCCCCTGCCGGCCTTGAGAGTGATATTGCTCGATCGGCGCGTAACCCGGGGTGACTATCGCGGTTCGCTCGGTGCCTGACGAGGCGGTGCGCGCGGAACCGAAGTCGAGCAACACGGGTGACCCGTCTTCGCGAATGAAGACGTTGCCGGGCTTGATATCGCGGTGCAAATAACCGGTGCGATGGATGACTTCCAGGCCGTCGAGCAGCGGGATGGCGATCGCGAGCACGGCGCTTTGCTCGAGCGGCCGGCGGGTTCGGATCCATTCGCCCAAGGGTTGTCCCGCCACGAATTCCATCACCATGTACGCGGTGCTGTTCGCTTCGAAAAACCGCAAGACCCGCACGATGTTCGGATGGCGGAACGAGGCGAGCGTGCGCGATTCGTCGAGAAACCGGGAAAGGCCCCACTTGAACGACTCCGAGTTGGACTCGGACTTCGGCTGGACCGATTGATCCTCGCCGCGCTGGGCGAGGTCGCCGGGCAGGTATTCCTTGATCGCGACCTTGAGGTTGAGGTTCGAGTCGGTGGCGAGATAGGTCAGGCCGAAGCCCCCGATCCCGAGAGTCTGCTCGACGCGGTATTCGTGCAGCGCATAACCTTGGGGAAGGGCGATTTCGGCGGTCATCGAAATGCGGCGCTGCGCCTCGAACCCTAGCCCTTCGCGCGGGACTTGTGCGGGCAATTCGGCTTGGTGCAGTCGGCGTACAGCTGCAGCGAATGCTCTCGAATCGCAAAGCCGCGTTCCGTGGCGACCCGGACCTGGCGCTTCTCGATTTCGGCGTCATAGAACTCTTCGACGCGTCCGCACTGCATGCACACCAGATGATCGTGATGGCTGCCCTCATTCAGCTCGAACACCGCCTTTCCGGACTCGAAATGGTGGCGCTGGAGGATGCCGGCCTGTTCGAACTGGGTGAGGACGCGGTAGACCGTGGCCAGCCCGATGTCCAGTCCCTCGTTTATGAGAATCCGATAGACGTCCTCGGCCGATAGGTGGCGCACCTTGCTGTTTTCGAAAAGCTTCAGGATTCGCAGCCGCGGGCCCGTGGCCTTCAGGCCGCTGGTCTTCAAGTCGTGGACGTTGGTCACGTAGGATCACCTCGGGAAGACGCCCGTTTCCGCTATCATATAGCGTTTTATTGCCGCGGAAACACTCGGATCGTGCCGCGAATGCTGATTTTGGCGTTACCGTTTCTCACCGCGGCGTGCGATCTCGCGCCGAGCCTCACACCTTACCGCATGGAAATCCAGCAGGGGAATTACATAACCCAGGAAATGGTCGCACAGCTCAAGCTCGGCCTGACCCGCGATCAGGTGCGATTCGTTCTGGGCACGCCGCTAGTTAGTGACATCTTCCACGAAGAGCGCTGGGATTACGTTTTCCTGCGCCAACGCGCCAACAGCCGTGAGATCGAGTATCGCCGCATTGCGGTGTTTTTCGAGGACGGGAAGCTGAAGCGCGTCGAGGGAGATATCGTGGCTGCCGCGGTACCCGGAAAGCCCGAGCAGTGAAGCTTGTCATCGCCGGCGCGGGAGGCCGAATGGGGCGTGCCTTGATCGAGATGG
>VBDE01000020.1:0-3559 GCA_005883665.1 Betaproteobacteria bacterium | reverse complement strand
TTGTCGAGACGGCAGCGGTCGCGCTCGGTGACGCTTACGACGTGGAGATCCTCGAAGCACACCATCGGCACAAGATCGATGCGCCTTCGGGCACGGCGCTCAAGTTCGGCGAAGTGATCGCCCGCGCCCTCGGCAGGGACCTCGGTCGCACCGCCGTGTACGAACGCAAAGGAGAGGTGGGGGAACGCGATTCCAAGGCGATCGGGTTTCACTCCGTTCGCGGCGGCGATATCGTCGGCGAGCATACCGTCATGTTCATCGGAGAGGGCGAGCGCGCTGAAATCACCGTGCGCTCGGGCAGCCGCGCCACCTACGCCCTCGGGGCGCTTCGGGCCGCGCGCTTCCTCAAGGACAAGAACGGCGGCCTCTACGACATGCAGGACGTACTGGGGCTCCGGTAAGCCGGACCTCAGCCACCTCGCTTCAACGCCCGCAGGGCCTGCTGCGTCCACACGTCGTCGATCGCCTCAAGCACCTCGTCGGCCCTTTTGAAGCGGTTGCGGGGGTCCACGGCGATCATCCGGTCGAGCAACCCTTGATACTCGGCGAACTCGTCCGGGAGCTTGGGCCGCGGTGCGCTGACATGCAGCGCGATCAATCCCGACACGGATTCGGCATCGAACGGCCGTCGGCGCGTCAACATCTCGTAAAAAATGAGTCCAAGAGCATAGATATCGGACTGCATCGTCGCGGGGCTGCCTTCGATCTGCTCCGGCGAAACGTAATAGGGGGTCCCGTAGAGCTCGCCTTGCAACGTGCGCCCCTTGTCCTCTCCGAGCCGCTTTGCGATGCCGAAATCGGCGAGGACGATGCTGCCGTCGGCGCGCGCCATGAGATTTCCCGGCTTGATATCGCGGTGTATGACGCCGCGGCTGTGGACCTCGCGCAGCGCGCTCGCGGCCTGGGCAAGCAGCGACAAGGCCTGGCGGCCGCTCCGCGATCGTAGATCTTGACCACGTTGGGGTGATCGATCGACGAAATGATGTCGAATTCCTGCACAAAGCGATGCAGCAGGATTTCGTCCAGGCCGGCGGTGGCGTTGAGGATCTTGAGGACGACCTGCTGCTTGTCGCTTTCCCGCTCGGCGAGGTAGACGATCGAGGAGCCGCCGCGGCCGACCTTCGACACCACGCGATAGCCCTGGATCGTCAGGCGCTTTTGGCCGATTTCGCCGGTGATGATGCTCAAAGTGATGCCCAGTGCGGCCTTTGCCGCGTCGGCAGCGATCCGGGAGCTGGCCGCGAGCGCCTGGCGCATGTCCTCCGGGATCTGAACGGAAGCCTGGTCGGCATCGCCGGCCGCAATGCCGATGATTTCGAACGCGTCGGTGGGCATGCTGCGTCCGCGCAAGTGCACTTTGCGGCGCGAGCCGACCACGATCGCCGGGCTGGTGGCGTTGACGGTCGCTTCGCTTGCGACTACCGCCCAGCCGAGTTCCTTGGTCTGACCTTCCAGGCGCGAGGCGATGTTCACGGTGTCGCCGATCACCGTGAGCTCTCCGCGGCCCGGCGTGCCGACGTGACACAGCAGCACTTCGCCGCTGTGTATGCCCACGCCTATGGAAAATTCAGGCAGGCTCTGCGAGGGGTGGTGCTGCTTGACCCATTCGCGAAATTCGAGGGCGGCAAGTTGCATTGCGAGGCCAGCGCGCACCGCCCGGTGTGCGTGAGACTCGCTTTCTTCGCTCTGGATCGACTCGAACAGCGCCATCACGCCGTCGCCGATGAATTTCATGACGACGCCGCGGCAGCGGATGATCGGCGCGCAGGCGGTCTGGAGGTAGGCATTGAGCAGCTCGGCGATCTCGTCGCTGGTAAGGCGCTCCGAATACGTCGTGAAGTTGCGGATGTCCGAGAAAAGCACTGACGCCTCGGCTATCTTGCCAGTCAAGCTGCCGGGGTCGGCGTCCTCGAGCGCCGCGGTTCCGTCGCCGCCGGAGATTTTTTCCCGGAATTTCTGCGTGAGGCGGTCCTGCTTCGGGACCAGCCGCGCCGCCAGCGCCTGGGTCAGGTTTTCGAATTTCTTCAGTCTGCTGTTCACCGCTTCCATCAGCTCGTTTCGGGTGAACGGTTTCGGGAGATAGTCGTCGGCGCCGAGGTTCATGCCGCGGCGTGTGCTGGAGCGGTCGTCGAGCGCGGTGAGGAAGATGAACGGAATTTCGGCAAGACGCGGCTCGGCTCGCAACGCCTCGAGCACGGCGAATCCGTCCATCTCCGGCATCATCACGTCACAGAGGATGAGATCGGGCGGATCGCTGCGCGCCAGCTCCAGGCCGACACGGCCGTTTTCTGCTCCGGTCGCGGCGTAACGTTCGACCTTCAACATCAGCATGATGTTGTTGCGGATGCTGGGCTCGTCCTCGATGACGAGGACTTTCTTTTTGGGTTCGTCGGCCATCAGCTCACCCCGGCTGGCTGTCTGATCGGCCGCAGGGGGATCATAACCGTGAACCGGGTTCCGGAGCCGACGGCGCTTGTAAGGCTGATTTCGCCGCCGTGAAGCTCCACCGCCTTCTTCACGATCGCAAGACCCAGGCCCGTACCTGAACGGTTTTCGACGTTCGAAGCTCGATGAAAGCTCTCGAACATCCGCGGCTGGTCTTCCAGAGGTATCCCGATTCCCCGATCCTGGATCTCGATCGCGGCCTTCTCGCCGCGCCGGGAAAGAGAGAAAGTCACTTCGCTGCCCGGAGGAGAGTATTTCACCGCGTTCGAGAGGAGGTTGTTCAGGATGTGCCGCAGCAGCCTCTCGTCCATGTGCGCCTCGACGCGGTCGAAGCGGTCGTCCAGGGTGATGATGTGCTGCTTGCCTTGCGCGATGCGGAACTCCGACACTACCCTGCCGCAGAGCTCGCGCAGGTTCAGCGGACCTGGGTTCAGCTTGAGGACGCCTGACTCGGCGCGCCCGAGAGTGAGTACCCCGTCGATCATCTCGCTCATGCGCTTCGCGCCGTCCTGGATCGTCTGCAGGAGGTTCTTCCTCTCGCCTGGGGCCAGGTTGTCGGAATAATGCTCGAGCAGCTCGGCCGACGAGAGCATGGTCGCCAGGGGGGTGCGGAACTCGTGCGATGCGGTCGAGACGAATTTCGACTTCATCTCGGAGAGTTCTTTCTCACGCTGCACTGCCGTCAGCAGCTCGGCCTCGGCGCGCTTGCGGTCGTCGATGTCGACGTTGACGCCGGTCATGCGCAGCGCACGGCCGCTCGCGTCACGCTCGACCACCCTTCCGCGGCTGAGGCTCCATACCCAGCCTCCGGCGAGGGTCTTGACGCGGTGCTCGGCGACATACTCGGACTCCCCGCCGTTTAGGGAATTGCTCAGGGCCTGCTTCACTTTCGGAAGGTCATCGGGATGCACCATTTGCGCCAATTGATCCAAGGTCAGAGCGCTGGTTTCCTTGCCCACTCGCAGGATGACCGCCCAGCTGCCGCCGAGGAAAACGTCGGTCCTGCGCGCATCCCAGTCCCAGATGAGGATATTGGCCGCCTGCAGCGCGAGGTCCAGCCGCTCCTTCGCCTGCTTGACCTGCTCGAGCAGTTGCTCGTTTTCCTTGCCGAAGG
>VBDE01000019.1:8439-10941 GCA_005883665.1 Betaproteobacteria bacterium | reverse complement strand
ACGAAGCGCAGGCCCGCTTCGACCTCGCGACCTCTCAGGAAATCGCGGCGCAAAGCGATCTCGAAATCAAGAAGCGCACTTTGCAGCAGATCGTGGGCAAGTTTCCTGAGAGGCTCGAGCCGCTGAAGCCGAACATCGACCTCAACCCCCCCAAGCCGAACTCGATGGAAGACTGGGCCACCGCCGCCGCCAGCCAAGGCTATCCGGTACGCGCGCAGGAAGCGGCGCTCGAAATTGCCGTGCGCGAGATCGAGCGAACGCGCGCCGGGCATCTGCCCACCCTGAACATCGTCGGGAGCACTGGCGGCAGTTCTTCGAGCATCAGCACCTCTACGTCGATCAACAACAACGCCTCGGACGCGACCAGCAGCACGATCAGCTTGCAGCTTGCCATTCCGCTCTATGCGGGAGGCAATGTCAGCTCGCTTGTGCGGCAAGCGGTCGCCAACCGCGAAAAAGCGCAGCAGGATCTGGAAGGCGCGCGGCGTACCGCCGCGTTATCCGCCCGCCAGTCCTACGTCGGCGTCACCAACGGGATGGCCCAGGTAAAAGCCCTGGAGGCGGCTCTTGTTTCCAGCCGGAGCGCGCTTGATTCGAACAAGCTCGGCTACGAGGTCGGCGTGCGCATCAACATCGACGTCTTGAACGCCCAGCAACAGGTCTTCAGCACGTTGCGCGATCTTTCGAGGGCGCGCTATGACACGATCTTGAACGGCCTGCGGTTGAAGGCGGCTTCGGGGACTCTGGGCGAGGCCGACGTCGAAGAGGTGAACCGCCTGTTGGGGGCGAATTGACCTCCGGAGTCATCCCAGCAATCGCTCGCAGATCGCGAGCGTGCGCTCGGTGGCACCTCGATGCGCCGCACAGAAAGCGACTCCGGCTTTTCCCATTCGTTCGCGCAGCCCGGCGTCTTGAAGTATGGATCGGGCCACCCGTATCACTTCTTCGGCAGTGTCGACACGCACCGCGGCGCCGGCCGCGACCGCGCTTTCGGCCGCCTGCGCGAAATTGTAGGTGTAGGGCCCGATCAGTACCGGCACGCCCGCCGCGCAAGCTTCGATCAGGTTGTGACCGCCGTAAGTGAGCAGACTTCCTCCGACGAAGGCAAGGTCGCAGGCCCGGTAGTAGGCTGCCATTTCACCCATGCTGTCCCCGAGCACGATGCCGCAGTCGGCATCGAGCGGCGCATTCGTGCTGCGCCGGATGAACTTCAGACCGCGGGATGCAAGGAGCTGAGCCACCGAGTCGAACCGTTGCGGGTGCCGCGGCACAATGTTCGCCTTCCCGAGTGCTTGCGGCAAGTAACACTGCTCGACTCCCAAACCGGCGCCGGAACTGCGCCGCGAGCGATTCGCTCTCGGCCTTCGGATCCGCGTCGAACTTTAGGTTTCCGGTGACTTCCACATTCCGCGCGCCGAGAGCGCGAAGCCGCTCGGCGTCTTCGGTGGTTTGCGCGGCGACCGCGCTCAAGCTCCCTAGAGCGGCCCGCACGAGCGGCGCGACCGCGGTGTAGCCGCGCGCCGACTTGGCCGACATTCGGGCATTGGCGAGCAGAAGCGGCACGCCGGAGCGCTGACACTCGCCGACGAGGTGAAACCAGATTTCGGTCTCCATCAGGATGCCAAGCCGTGGCCGGAAGCTGCGCAGGAACCGCCGGACAGCCGAGGGGTAATCGTAAGGGAGCCACGCAACGAGCACAGCGCCACCGAACAGTTGCTGCGCCGCCTCCCGGCCTGTTGCGGTCATCTGGGTAATCAACAAATCGCAGCCCGGGTGGCGGGATCGCAGCGCCTGCAGCAGAGGCTCCGCGGCACGTGTCTCACCCACCGACACGGCGTGCAGCCAGATCACCGGCCTCGCCAGCGTCCCGGGATAGAAGCCGAATCGCTCGGCTATGTTCTGCCTATATGCCGGCTCGTGCCGCCCACGCCACCACAGGCGCGCGAGCACGAACGGAAAAGCGATCCAAAGGAGCAACCTATAGCCGGCCCGCCACATCAGAACGCCCCGACGGCCTCAAAGGCGGTTAGAATGCCGCGCATAAGCCGCTGATTATACGGGTTTGCCGTCTCTTCCTTGCCCATGCCCTTGTCCGTAGCCATCATCACACGCAATGCCGCCGGCCAACTGGAACGTTGCCTTGCTAGCATCGCCTTCGCCGACGAGGTCGTCGTGGTGGACTCCGGCTCCACGGATGGCACGGTCGAGCTCGCCGCCCGCAGCGGCGCGCGCGTAGTCCGGAAGGAATGGCTCGGGTTCGGCGCGCAAAAGCAGTACGCCGTCGACGCTGCCAGCCACGAGTGGGTATTGTGCGTTGACGCCGACGAATGCCTGAGCCCCGAGCTGCGCGAGGCTATCGTCGCGGAGCTGAAGGCACCGCGCGGCTTCGTCTACGCCGTTGCGCGCCGCAATCGCTTTCTAGGACGCTGGCTCAAGCACGGCGAAGGCTATCCCGACTGGAACGTGCGCCTGTTTCACCGCGAGCATGCGCGTTGGGGAAGC
>VBDE01000019.1:0-8422 GCA_005883665.1 Betaproteobacteria bacterium | reverse complement strand
TCGGCGGAAACGCTGGAGAAGTATCTCGACAAGCAGAACCGCTACACGAGCCTGCAGGCCGAATCGTTGCGAGCCGCGGGTCGCCGCGCGAATGCCTGCCAGCTGGTGCTCTCGCCCTTGCTGCGCTTCGTCAAGTTCTACCTGTGGCGGCTTGGATTCCTCGACGGCGTGCCGGGCCTGGTGCACATCACGATCGGCTGCATGAACAGCTTCAACAAGTACGCGAAGCTGAAGGCGCTGGAGCGCGCCTCGGAATGACCATTTTGGTCACAGGGGGTGCCGGATTCATAGGCTCGAATTTTGTCCTGGACTGGTTCGCGCAGGGCGCAGGTCCCGTGATCAACCTGGACAAGCTCACTTACGCGGGCAACCCCGCGAATCTCCATGCCCTCAAGGACAACCCGGAGCACGTGTTTGTCCACGGGGATATCTGCGACCGGGAACTGCTGCGGAGCCTCCTGGAACGGCACGCCCCGCGCGCCATCGTTCACTTCGCGGCGGAGAGTCACGTCGATCGCTCCATTCACGGCATCTGGCTGGGAAAGCGGGCGCCCTCTCAACGCGACGATTTCCGATTTCTGCACGTCTCGACCGACGAGGTATTCGGCTCGCTCGGACCCCATGATCCGCCGTTCAAGGAATCGACTCCTTTCGCGCCGAACAGCCCCTACGCAGCTTCGAAGGCGGCCGCGGACCACTTGGTGCGGGCGTACCATCACACCTATGGGCTGCCGACGCTGACCGTCAACTGCTCGAACAACTACGGCCCTTACCAGTTTCCCGAAAAGCTGATTCCTCTCATGATCCTGAACGCGATCACGCACAAACCCCTGCCGGTCTACGGCGAAGGCGGCAACGTGCGCGACTGGTTGTACGTGCAGGATCATTGCACGGCGATCCGACGGGTTTTGGAGCGCGGCCGCGTCGGCGAGAGTTACAACGTCGGCGGCCACAACCAGAAGACCAATCTCGAGGTCGTGAACGCGATCTGCGCGCTGCTCGACGAAGCGAGGCCCAATCGCAAGAGTCCGCATTCCATGTTGATCTCCTTCGTGAAGGACCGCCCGGGACACGATCGTCGTTACGCGATGGACGCGACGAAGATCACTATTCAGATCGGGTGGGTGCCCTCTGAGAGCTTCGATTCCGGATTGCGCAAGACCGTCGCTTGGTATCTGGACAACCCGGACTGGGTAGCGCATGTGACGAGCGGCGCCTACCGCCGTTGGATCGAGAAGAACTACGCCAATCGAGGCGAGGCGTGAAGGGCATCATACTTGCCGGGGGCAGCGGCACGCGCCTCTTCCCGGTGACGCAGGTTGTATCCAAGCAACTTCTGCCGGTCTACGACAAGCCGATGATCTATTACCCCTTGAGCACGCTGATGCTCGCCGATATCCGCGACATCCTCGTCATTTCCACGCCGGATGACACGCCGCGCTTCGAAAAGCTTCTCGGTAGCGGCGCCTCCTGGGGCGTGAGCTTCAGCTACAAAATACAGCCAGAACCGAAGGGCGTTGCCCAAGCATTCCTCGTCGGCGAGAAGTTCATCGGCACCGAGGCCTGCGCACTGGTGCTCGGGGACAACATTTTCTACGGTCACGACCTGCAACCCACTTTCGGGCAGGCAGCGAAGAAATCCTCGGGCGCGACGATATTCGCCTACCGGGTGCAGGACCCGCAGCGCTACGGCGTGGTCGAGTTCGATGTGAAAGGCCGGGCCCTCAGCATCGAGGAAAAGCCGGCGAAGCCCAAGTCGCACTATGCCGTGACGGGTCTCTATTTCTACGATAACCAAGTCGTGCGCATCGCGAAATCGCTCAAGCCTTCAGCGCGCGGGGAACTGGAGATCACCGACGTCAATCGCCATTACCTCAAAGAGGGCATGCTTCACGTGGAAACGCTGGGGCGGGGACACGCATGGCTCGACACCGGGACCTACGAAACGCTGCTCGAAGCCAGTCATTTCATCGAGACGCTGGAGCGGCGGCAGGGTCTCAAGATCGGCTGCCCCGAAGAGATCGCTTGGCACAAGAAGTGGATCAACGACGCGCAGCTCGAGGCGCTGGCGGTGCCCCTCAGGAAGAGCGGTTACGGGAACTACCTGCTATCGCTGCTGCGAGACGGCCAGCGCGACAGATGAAGGTTACGCCGACCGGACTCTCTGAAGTGTTGCTCCTCGAGCCCCGCGTATTCGGCGATGCGCGCGGGTTCTTCTTCGAGAGCTGGAACGAACGGGAGTTCGAGCGCAGGGGAATCCGTGCTCGTTTTGTCCAGGACAATCACTCGCGCTCAGGAAGGGGCGTGCTGCGCGGCTTGCATTATCAGATCCGCCAGCCGCAAGGCAAGCTCATCCGCGTTGTCGCCGGCGAAATCTTCGATGTGGCGGTGGACATCCGCCGGAGCTCACCGACTTTTGGCCGGTGGGAGGGCGTTCGCCTGAATGCCGAATCGTACAGGATGCTGTGGGTTCCGGTAGGGTTTGCACACGGCTTCTGCGTGCTGAGTGAATTTGCCGAAGTGCTCTATAAAGCTACGGATTACTACGCCCCGGAACACGAGCGCTGCATCCTCTGGAACGACCCGGAACTTCATATCGATTGGCCCCTCCCCGGCGGCGCGCCCGCACTATCGGCCAAAGACGCCGCAGGGACGCGGCTGCGGGATGCCGAAGCGTTTCAGTGAAGATTCTGCTTACCGGGAAAAACGGGCAGATCGGCTGGGAGCTCGCGCGTGCCCTTGCGCCGCTCGGCGAAGTCATCGCAGTAGACCGTGGTGGTCTGGACCTCGCAGTTCCAGATCGGATCGTCTCGGTCGTTCGCTCGGTACGGCCCGAAGTGCTCATCAATGCCGCAGCCTATACTGCAGTCGACCGCGCGGAGAGCGAGCCGGACGCTGCCTACGCTATCAACGCCGCTGCGGTCGCCATTCTGGCCGACGAGGCAAAGCGTGTCCAAGCCCTGCTCATCCACTATTCGACCGATTACGTCTTTGACGGGACCAAAGATACGCCCTATACCGAGGAGGACCGCCCTGATCCTCTCAACGCTTACGGCCGCAGCAAGCTCGCGGGAGAGCAGGCGATCCGCGAAATCGGCGGCGCTCATTTGATACTGCGCACGAGCTGGGTGTACTCGGCGCGCGGCAAGAATTTCCTTCTTGCCATTCGGCGTTTGCTTCAGGAAAAGAAGGAACTACGCGTCGTATCCGACCAGATCGGAGCTCCGACCTCCGCCGCAGCGCTGGCCCAGGGAACCGCGGAACTCCTGAGCCGTGACAGTGTTGCGGCACTCGAAGGCGCCCGCGGCGTCTATCACATGACGGCCGGTGGATTCACGTCCTGGCACGGATTTGCGACAGAGATCGCTCGGCTCGAGCGATCCGACGCTCCAGCCCGCATCGTGCCGATCGCGTCGAGCGAGTATCCGACGCCGGCGCGTCGCCCAGGAAATTCGCGCCTATCGAACGAAAAACTCCTTCGGCGCTTCGGGGTTGCCTTGCCCAAGTGGGAGGCTTGCCTCGAAGCCTTTTATGAGATGCGACGCGAGGGCGGGGGGGCGGCCGAATGACTGAACGCGATACCAGGATAGCCCTGATTACCGGGGTGCTCGGCCAGGACGGTTCCTATCTCGCAGAATTGCTGATGGCAAAAGGCTATCAAGTCATCGGCACCTCACATCGTGGAGAGCAAAGGACCAAGCTGAGCGGCGCGGCAAAGGAGATCGAGGTGCTTGGACTGGACCTTGCCGACGGCGAAGCGATCCGCGCACTGGTCAAGCGATACCGGCCGCATCATCTCTATAACCTGGCGGCGCGCGCATCGAGCGCTCAGCTTTTCGACGATGTAGTGGCCACGACCCGAATCAACGGGCTTGCCGTTGTTCACATGTTGGAGGCGATCCGAACCGAGTCTGCCCATACGCGCTTCTGTCAGGCATCCAGCAGCGAGGTGTTCGCCAAGGCCGCACAGTCACCCCAGAACGAGCTGACCCCCCTGCGCCCCCGTAATGCGTATGGCGCGGCGAAGGTGTTGGCCCAAAACATGGTTGAAGCTTACCGGGAACGCCACGGAATATTCGCCTGCACCGCGGTCCCATTCAACCACGAAAGTCCCAGACGCGGGTTGAATTACGTGACGCGCAAAATCACCTCGACCGCGGCCCGAATCAAGGCGGGACTGGAAAGCTCTCTAGCTCTCGAAAACCTCGACGGCCGAAGAGACTGGACCTTTGCCGGGGACGTTGTACATGCAATGTGGCTCATGCTCGAGCAAGCGGAGCCTGACGACTTCGTACTGGCGAGCGGCGAGACACATTCCGTGAGAGAGCTGTGCGAGCTTGCGTTTGGCCGTCTGGGACTCGATTACCGACAACACGTCGTAGTCGATCCTCTCCAGGAGCGCAAAGCGGATGCCGTCGAATTGCGCGGCGATTCGAGAAAGGCTCGCCTGCGGTTAGGGTGGCGGCCCGCGGTCGGTTTCAAGGAACTGGTGTACATGATGGTTGACGCGGACTACAAGGCTCTTTCGCCCAACCCGGTTCCAGGTGAAAATCGGCCCCCCAAGGGGGGTGCTCGTGTATAGGGCATTGAAGCAGTGCCGTATCTGTGGGAACGGCAAACTCCTCGAGGTTCTCGATCTTGGTGTGCAAGCTCTCACCGGGGTTTTCCCCGCGACCCGGGTACAAGGTGTTACCGAAGGGCCGCTGAAGCTCGTCAAATGCACTGATGCGTCCGGTTGCTGCGGACTGCTTCAGCTCGCTCATTCTTACGATCACGACGAGATGTACGGGACCAACTATGGGTACCGGTCCGGTATCAATCAGAGCATGGTCAACCATCTCCACGGAAAGGTCCAAAGAATACTCGGCCTCGCCGACTTGTCCGGAAATCCAGTCGTTTTGGACATAGGGAGCAATGATGGCACCACCTTGCGTGCGTATTCCACGATACGCTGCGACCTAGTCGGCATCGACCCGACCGCGGATAAATTTCGCCGATACTACCCCGATAATGTCACAGTCGTTCCGGAGTTCTTCTCCGCGGCGACCTACATGAAAGCGGCGCAGGGGCGCAAAGCGAGGATCGTGACCTCGTTTTCCATGTTTTACGATCTCGAAGACCCTCTCGCATTCATGAGAGAGGTGGTCGAAATACTCGAGAACAACGGCTTGTGGGTATTCGAACAGAGCTACATGCCGTTGATGCTCGAACGGAATTCCTACGATACAGTTTGCCACGAGCACTTGGAGTACTACGCACTCGCCCAGGTGAAATGGATGTCGGATCGAGCCGGACTGCGGATCGTCGATGTGGAATTCAACGAGACGAACGGAGGCAGCTTTTCCGTGGCTGCGGCGAAGATTTCTTCGAGCTACGCTGAGTTCCCAGGACTGCAGAAGCTGCTGAACAGGGAAAGCAAAGCCGGCCTTGACGGTCCGGAACCGTACCGCGCATTCGCTGCCCGTGCCGCAGCCAGCCGGGACGATTTGCGCGCATTTTTCTCGCGGACGAAGGCCAGCGGTCAGCGCGTCGCCGGTCTGGGGGCTTCGACCAAGGGCAACGTATTGCTGCAGTATTGCGGTTTGTCGGGTCGCGAGCTCTACGCAATCGGGGAAGTGAACGAGGACAAATTCGGCTGCTTCACACCGGGCTCGCTGATCCCGATCAGACCGGAGCAAGAGCTGTTCGCCGACGAACCCGATTTTTTCCTCGTTCTGCCTTGGCATTTTCGGGAGTTTTTTCTTCGCAAATACAAACCCAAGAAAGCCGCACTTGTATTTCCCCTTCCCAAACTGGACATGGTGCCCCGTTCGGGTTGAGATGCTTGGAAGTCGACTGACTACCCCGAGCGGTGAGCGATCAAACATGGGAAGGGAGATTCCGGACCTCATATCGGTTTCCATCGTGAGCCACGGCCACGCCGAGCTCACAGCGCAACTTTTCGATGATCTGCGTGCGCAAAAGCCGACGGGAATCGAAGTCATCCTCACCCTCAACATCGAGGAAGCGCTGCCATTCGATCCCGACTCTTTCCCTTTTTCCGTTAAGACGATCCGGAATGCGAGTCCACGAGGCTTTGCGACCAATCACAACGCCGCATTCGAGCTTGCCGACGGAAATTTCTTCTGTGTGCTCAATCCCGACATTCGCGTGACCGCGGACCCTTTCTTGGCGCTGATCAAGGAACTAAGGAACCCCGCCGTCGGCGCGGTCGCTCCTCTGATTCTCGACACCGACGGAGCGATCGAGGACAGCGCCCGTCCGTTTCCGACCCTTTCAAGCCTGGTTTGCAAAGCATTGGGGGCGCAGCCGAAGCGATATTACGAAATCGGCGACGAAAGTATTTCCCCGGATTGGATAGGTGGCATGTTCATGCTGCTTCGAAGGGACGCTTTTGCGGCGGTGGGTGGATTTGACGCTCGCTATCACCTGTACTACGAGGATGTGGATCTCTGTGCTCGCCTCAGGCTGGCGGGTTACGACATCCGGCTTGTCCCGAGCGCCTCCGTCGTGCACCTCGCACGACGCCAAAGCCGGCGGGACATCAGATACTTGCTTTGGCACCTGCGCAGCATGACTCGCTATATTCTTTCCGGAACACGGCGTAAGGTCGGAAAGGCGGCAGCACGCTGAGTGCCGGGGGCCTCCTCAGTTCCGGTGATACCGGTCCTCGAAACGCACGATGTCATCCTCGCCCAAGTAGCTGCCCGATTGGACTTCTATGAGGAAAAGAGGCACCTTTCCCACGTTTTCGAGTCGATGCTTTGTCCCGATCGGGATATAGGTGGATTCGTTTTCCGACAAGAGCTTCACCTCATCGCCCCGGGTCACCCGGGCGGTGCCCGACACCACCACCCAGTGCTCCGCCCGATGGTGATGCATCTGCAGCGAGAGCGCTTCGCCCGGTTTGACCATGATGCGCTTGACCTGGAAGCGCTCGCCTGCATCGATGCCCTCGTAGTAGCCCCAGGGCCGATAGACCCGGCTGTGTGAAACGTGCTCGGTGCGCGCCTGCCGGGCGAGCGTTTCGACCACTTCCTTGACCTCCTGTGAACGCGACTTGTCGGCCACGAGGACAGCGTCATCGGTCTCGACGATCACCAGATCGCGCACGCCCAGGGCCGCGACCATGCGGTGCTCGGCGCGAATATAGCAACCGCTTGCCTCGCGCAGGTCCACGTCGCCGCGCACGACGTTGCTGCTTGCATCCTTTTCTCCGGCCTCCCAGAGGGCCGTCCACGAACCGACATCGCTCCAGCCGATGTCAGCCTGGACCATCGTGCTCGCAGAAGTGCGCTCCATCACGGCGTAGTCGATGGAATCCGACGCACAGGCCGTGAACGCGGTTGAATCCAGCCGCATGAAATCGAGGTCGCGTTTGCCCGCTTCCCACGCCGCCTTTGCTGCGGCCAGAATCTCGGGGCGGAAGCGCTGCAGCTCCTCCAGAAAGCGCTTGGGCTGGAGCGCGAACATGCCGCTGTTCCAGAAAAACCGTTCGCTCGAGACATAGCGCCGCGCCGTCTCCAGGTCGGGCTTCTCGACGAAACGCTTGACCCGGTAGCTGCGCTCGCTCCCGGAAACGGGCTCGCCGCGCTCGATATAACCGTACCCGGTGACGGGTCCGCGCGGCGTGATTCCGAAAGTGACGAGCGAACCGCCCGCCGCGAGGGGAATCGCCGTGGCGATCGCCGCGTGAAACGCCGGGATGTTCTGGATCAGGTGATCGGAGGGCAGCACGAGCATGCAAGCGTCCGGATGACGACTCTGGACATGAAGCGCTACGACCGCGACCGCAGGTGCCGTGTTACGACCGACCGGTTCCAGTATCTGAACCTCGGACTTCACCCCAATTTCCCGCATCTGCTCTGCGACAAGAAACCGGTGCTCGTCGTTCGAAACGACGATCGGGGCAAGGGCGCCGCCGAAACCCTGCAGCCGCAGTACCGTGTCCTGAAGCAAGGTCCGTTCGGATACCAGAGGCAGGAATTGCTTCGGCAGAAGCCGCCGCGACATGGGCCAGAGGCGGGTGCCCGATCCGCCCGAGAGAATTACGGGGTAGAAGGAGATTGTCACTCGCGCGGCTTTGCATTCCGATAAAGCGCGTATTGTAGTGGCACCTGCTTCCTGCAGATAGAGGCTTGCTAGAATCCGGTGTCGCTCCATGGGAAGGCGGCACCTTTCCTGCGGTTCACATGCGCATTCTCGTCACCGGTGCGTCGGGCTTCGTCGGCACTGCCCTTTGCCGCGAGCTGCTCGCGCGCGGCCACGCGGTCCGCGCCGCGGTAAGGCGGCGGATCCCGCCGGGCGCGGTCCCGCCCCAGTTGGAACAGATCCTGATCCCGGATATCGCCGCCGAATTCGATCGCAGCGCGCTCGCCGACGGCGTTGGAACGATCGTCCACCTTGCCGCGATCGCCCACCG
>VBDE01000387.1 GCA_005883665.1 Betaproteobacteria bacterium | reverse complement strand
TCCGGAACGAGCATTACAGGACCGAGGAGGAATTCGTCTACGCGATCGCCGAGGCCCTGCGGGACGAATACAAGGCGATCGTGGGCGCGGGGTTCCTCTTGCAGATCGACGACCCGGATCTCCCGGACGGCTGGCAGATGTATCCCGACATGAGCGTGCGCGAGTACCGCAAGTACGCGACGCTGCGCGTGGACGCGATCAACCATGCGCTGCGCGACATTCCGCGGGAGAAAGTGCGGCTGCACGTCTGCTGGGGGAGCTTCCACGGCCCGCACCGCAATGATATTCCGCTTGAAGACATTATCGACATCATCTTCCGCGTTCGCGCCTCGGGCTACTCGATCGAAGCCTCCACGGTGCTCATTCCCGGCGTCGTCGGCCACTGCTGCGATTTCATCGAGCATCCGGAGCTCGTCGCCCAGCGGCTGCTCCGGTACGCGAAGCTCCTCGGCCGCGAGAACGTCATGGGCGGGACCGACTGCGGCCTGGGACCGCGCGTCGGCGGCCCCGAGATCGCCTGGGCGAAGCTCGAGGCGCTCGCGCAAGGCGCGCGCCTCGCGAGCAAGCGGCTGTGGATACGGCCGGCGAAACCTTCGAAGAAGCGCGCGCCGGCGCGAAAGAAGAAGCGAAACGCTAGTCGGCCTTGATGTTCGCGGCCTTCGCCACGGCGGTCCACTTGGCGATGTCCCGCGCGATGATCGCGCGGAATTCCTCAGGCGTATTCCCCGACGGGACGATGGACATCTGGTCCAGGCGCTCCCTGATTTCCGGGAGCTTCACTGCGCGCGCCACTTCCTGCTGGATGCGATTCACGATCGCCTGCGGTGTTCCCGCCGGCGCGTGGAACCCGGTAAACAGGCGGATCTCGATATCCGGGCCGCCCGCCTCGGCGAGCGTCGGCAGATCGGGCCAGGCCGGGTCGCGCTTCGCCGACGTCACCGCGAGGCCCTTGACCTTGCCGCCCTTCAGCGGGCCGATCGCCGGCGGCGGGTCCATGATGGTCATGGTCACCTGGCCCGCCATGACCGCTCCCACCGACTCGCCACTGCTCTTGTAGGGGATGTGCGCGAACTTGGTCCCGGTCTTCTGGTTGAAGAGCTCGGCGGCGAGCTGAAACGGCGCCGCACTCGCGGAATAGTTGACCTCGCTCGGCCTTGCCTTCGCGTAGTCGATCAGATCCTTCACGGAGTTCACCGGCAGCGAGGAGTTGACGACGAGGATCAGCGGGAAGTCTCCTATCATCGAGATCTGCGCGAAATCCTTGAGCGGCGAGTAGGGCAGTTTCGAGTAGATCGCCGGATTCATGGTCATCGCCCCGCTCGGCCCCATGAACAGCGTGTAGCCGTCGGGGGCGGACTTGGCGACATATTCGGCGGCGATGATGCTCTGCGCGCCGGGCTTGTTCTCGACAATGATCGACTGGCCGAGGCCTTCGGACATCTTGGGCGCGACGACGCGCACGATGATGTCGTTGCCGCCGCCGGCCGCGAAGCCGACGATGATGTGAATCGGCTTGTTGGGGAAGCTGCCCTGCGCCTGTGCCGTTCCAGGGACTAATGCCGACAGAACGAGCCAGGCGACCCGTCAAGCATGTTTTAGTCTCATGAGTCCTCCTGTCAACGCGTAGAGTGCCATGCTGCCGCCGCCGACATCAACTCCTCTTCGCGGCAGCGCGGAAACCATCGGGATTGCGCGGCCCGCCCGCTGCCGCTAGAGTTTGTCCGATGGGGAGGCTCATCAGCGTACTGGCGGTCGTGCTCACCTGCGCAGCGATCGCGCTGTCCGCGGATCTGTTCCGGATGGCGGGACTCTCGCTCTACACCGAGCAGGTTTTGGCCGGCCTGCTCGCGATCGCCACGCCCCTGGTGTTCCTGCATGTGTCGGTCCGCGGCGAGCGAGGGCGGACCGGCAACGTACCCTGGTACGACCTCGCCGCGGCGATCATCGGCTTCGTCGCGTCGGCTTACCTGGCGATTCGTTATGCGAGCCTCTCCGAGCTCACCTCGAAGCAACCCTGGGACGGACTTCTCGCCGCCGGCGCGCTGATCGTGCTTTTCCTCGAAGGGCTGCGCCGCACTTCCGGCCCGGCGCTTTTCTACACCACCCTCGCTTTCATCGCGCTCGCGATGTTCGGGGGAGCTCTGCCCGGGGAGTTCGCCGCGCGCTCGATACCGCTGCCGCGCCTGGCTTACTACCTAGTGTGGGATTCGAGCGCGATCCTCGGCATCGCGATCAAGATCATCGCGACCGTCGTGGTGGTATACGTTTTTTTCGGCCAGGTGCTCCTCAAGGCGGGCGGCTCGACCTTTTTTACGGGAATCGCGATGGCGTTGATGGGGAAGTACCGCGGCGGGCCGGCCAAGATCGCCATCGTGGGCTCGTCCTTGTTCGGATCGATCTCCGGCAACATCGTCTCGAACGTCATGACGGT
>VBDE01000018.1 GCA_005883665.1 Betaproteobacteria bacterium | reverse complement strand
CGGCGCGGTCGCGCCTCGCGCTCGCGGACGAGCTCCTCGGCCGGATCTCCCAGCTCGTGAGCTCGGCCGGTGTGGCGGCGGTCATCAGGACGCCTCAACCGGGTCCAGTGCCACAAAGCGTTTCGGACTGCCTGCTGCTGGAAAACATCCAGGATCCGGGAAATCTGGGATCGATCCTTCGAACGGCGGTGGCGGCAGGCGTGTCGCAGGTTTTCCTGTCGAAGACCTCGGTCTTCGCCTGGTCGCCGAAGGTCATGCGCGCCGGCATGGGCGCGCATTTCTTCCTCTCGATCTTCGAGGGCGTGGACGTCGACGAATTCGCGCCATCGTTCCGCGGCTCGGTGGTCGCCACGGAACCGCGCGCTAGAGCTTCGCTCTACGAGCTCGATCTCAGGGGCCCGGTCGCCTGGGTGTTCGGCAACGAGGGCGCCGGATTGTCCGAGAGGGTAAGTCACCTCGCCACGCACCGGGTACGCATCCCCATGCCCGGACCCGCTGAATCGCTGAATGTCGCCGCGGCGGTCGCGATCTGCCTGTTCGAGCAGATTCGTCAACGGAGCCTCAATACGCCCGCCGTTCCAGCTTGAACTCCTGCATGATCGTCGTGGCGATTTCCTCGATCGATTTCGTCGTCGAATTCGCCCAGCGTATGCCTTCGCGCGACATCAGTTTCTCCGCCTGCTGCACTTCGTAGCGGCAATTCTCCAGGTCGGCGTACTGGCTGTTGGGCCTGCGCTCGTTGCGGATCTCCCGCAGCCGTTCGGGTGCGATCGAGAGGCCGTACAGCTTGCGGCGGTGGGCCTGGAGCGCCGTGGGCAGGCTCATCCGGTCGAAGTCCTCCGGGATGAGCGGGCAGTTCGCCGCGCGGATTCCGAATTGCAGCGAGAGATACAGGCTCGTGGGGGTTTTGCCGCTGCGCGACACCCCGACCAGGATCACATCCGCCTTGTCGAGGTCCCTGGACGAGGCCCCGTCGTCGTGGGCGAGGGCGAAATTGATCGCGTCGATGCGGTGGGTGTAGCCCTTTGCGTCCCGCGCGCTGTGGGACCGGCCGATCGTATGGGTGGACTTGGCTCCGAATTCCGCTTCCAGGGGGTCGAGAAAGCTCTCGAAGAAATCCAGCACGAACGCCTCGGCCTTGCGCACGGTTTCGCGTATCTCGGCGTTGACCAACGTGGTGAATACGACCGGTCGGCCATTGCCCGAAACGGCTGCCTCGTTGATCCGGGCCACGCAGGCTTCGGCCTTCGCGACCGAGTCGATGAAGGGGACGGTCATTTGGTCGAATTCGATGCCGTCGAACTGCGTAAGCAGGCTGTGGCCGAGCATCTCGACCGTGATTCCGGTGCCGTCGGAGACGAAGAAGACGGTTCGGCGGCGGTCGGGCATGAACAGGGGCCAGGCGGGGTATTTGGGCTGCGCGGGGGATGCGCTGCCTGTAACATAACGGTTTCAAGATGATCCTTCAACCGCGGCGAAGGACCGCTCCCATGGCTCGGCTCAAATACGTGGTGAATTTCGATCGGCTCGGAATGCGAGACATCGAGCAGGTCGGAGGGAAAAACGCATCGCTCGGCGAGATGATAGTCCAGCTCTCCCAGGCGGGAATCCGGGTCCCCGGCGGTTTCGCCACCACGGCCGATGCTTTCCGGGAGTTCCTCGATGGGAGCGCCCTCGCTGCCCGCATCGAAGCGCGGCTCAAGGGGCTAGATGCCGACGACGTAGAGGCGCTCGGGCGCTGCGGAGCGGAGATCCGCGGCTGGATCGAGGCGACGCCGCTTCCGAAGCAGCTCGAGTCCGAGGTAGCCCAGGCGTACAAGGAGCTGACCGCAGGGGACGAGAGCGTATCGGTTGCGGTGCGTTCGAGCGCCACGGCCGAAGACTTGCCCGACGCTTCTTTCGCCGGGCAGCAGGAGACCTTCCTCAATATTCGCGGCCTCGACAACGTCATGGCCGCGCTCAGGAACGTGTTCGCCTCGCTGTACAACGACCGCGCGATTTCCTACCGGTGCCACAGGGGATTCGGGCATTCTTCGGTGGCGCTCTCCGCGGGCGTGCAACGCATGGCGCGCAGCGACCTGGGTGCGAGCGGCGTGATGTTCACCCTCGATACCGAATCAGGCTTCCGCGACGTAGTGTTCATCACCGCGTCCTGGGGACTGGGCGAATTGGTCGTGCAAGGCGCGGTCAACCCCGACGAGTTCTACGTCCACAAGCCGATGCTGCGCGGCGGCAAGTTCCCCGTGATCCGGCGTGGCCTGGGCTCGAAATTGCAGAAGATGGTATTTGCCGAGCAGGCTCAAGCGGGCGTTTCGGTAAAGGCCGTGGATGTGCCCGAGGGCGAGCGCAACCGCTTCTGCTTGAGCGACGAGGACGCGATCGAGCTTGCGCGCTGTGCACTGAAGATCGAGGAGCACTACCAGCGGCCCATGGATATCGAGTGGGCGAAGGACGGCGCGGACGGCAGGATCTACATCCTGCAGGCGAGGCCCGAAACCGTGAAATCCCGCAAATCGGCGGAAGGGCAGGAGCGCTTCCTCTTGAAGCAGAAATCCGAAGTGCTCGCCTCCGGCCGCGCAATCGGTCACAAGATCGGGGCGGGCATCGTGCGCGTGGTCAAGGACGCCTCGGAGATGGGGCGCATCAAGCCCGGCGACATCATCGTGACCGACATGACCGACCCCAACTGGGAGCCGGTGATGAAGCGTGCCGCGGCCATCGTCACCAACCGCGGCGGCCGCACCTGCCACGCCGCGATCATCGCCCGCGAGCTCGGCATCCCCGCGGTGGTCGGGTGCGGCGATGCCACCGCTAGGCTCAAGGACGGGGAGCCCTGCACCGTGTCCTGTGCCGAAGGCGACACCGGAAAGGTCTACCGCGGCATCCTCGAGATCGAAGTGACCTCGCGAGACTACGGCGAAATGCCGAAATGCCCCGTCAAGATCACGATGAATATCGGCAATCCGCACCTCGCTTTCGACTTTCAGGCGCTGCCGAACTGGGGGGTCGGGCTCGCCCGACTGGAATTCGTGATCAACAACATGATCGGCGTGCATCCCAAAGCGGCCCTCGAGTATCCGGACCTCCCTGCCGACCTCAAACGCGAGGTGGAGCACGCGGCCCGGGGCTACCGGGACCCGCACACCTTTTTTGTGGAAAAGCTGACCGAAGGCGTCGCGACCATCGCCGCGGCTTTCTGGCCAAAGCCTGTGATCGTCCGTTTGTCGGATTTCAAGTCGAACGAGTACAAGAAGCTGATCGGCGGTGCGCGCTACGAGCCCGACGAGGAGAACCCGATGCTCGGTTTCCGCGGCGCCTCCCGCTATGTTGCGGAGTCCTTCCGCCGTTGCTTCGAGATGGAATGCCAGGCGATGCGCCGGGTGAGAAACGAGGTCGGATTGACCAATGTCGAGATCATGGTGCCGTTCGTGCGCACGCTGGGCGAGTGCGCCCAGGTGATCGGGCTGCTCGCCGCAAACGGCTTGAAGCGCGGGGAGAACGGCTTGCGGCTCATCATGATGTGCGAGGTGCCCTCGAACGCGGTGCTCGCCGAGCAGTTTCTCGAGCACTTCGACGGGTTCTCGATCGGGTCGAACGACCTCACACAGCTCACGCTCGGCCTGGATCGCGACTCGGGACTCGTGGCGGACGCATTCGACGAGCGCGATCCGGCGGTGAAAGCCATGCTGCGGATGGCGATCCAGGCGTGCCGCAAGGCCGGAAAATACGTGGGCATCTGCGGGCAGGGGCCTTCCGACCACCTCGACTTCGCCCGGTGGCTGGTTCAGGAAGGCATCGAGAGCCTCTCCCTCAACCCCGACACCGTGGTCGATACGTGGTTGCAGCTCGCGCGCGAAGCCGATGCGTCGGCCAAGGCGAAGGTAGCGACAAGTTAGTCAGCGCGCGCGAAGCAAGCGCTGCTTCTCGCGGTTCCATTCTTTTTCTTTTTCCGCCGCGCGCTTGTCGTATTGCTTCTTCCCTTTCGCAAGACCGATGTTGATCTTGACCCGCCCGCGCACGTAGTGCAGGTCGAGCGGCACCAAGGTGTATCCGGCGCGATCGACTCTGCCGATAAGGCGGCGGATCTCCTCCGCGTGGAGCAGGAGCTTTCGCGTGCGCACGGGATCGGGCTGGACGTGGGTGGAGGCGGCCGAGAGCGGGCTGATGTGCGCGCCGATCAGGAAGATCTCCTCGCCTCGCACCATCACGTAGGCTTCCTTCAGCTGCGCGCGTCCCGCGCGGATGGCCTTCACTTCCCACCCTTCCAGGACGACCCCCGCCTCGTAGCGCTCCTCGATGAAGTATTCATGCGACGCCTTGCGGTTTTCGACGATCGTCACGCGGGAGGGTTTCCTTATATGATTGCCTGATTCTACAACGATGACAGTCGTCGACCGATCGGCGCTGGTAGGTCACAGCGCGCAGAAAATGTATGCCCTCGTCGCGGACGTGGAATCCTACCCGCAATTTCTTCCCTGGTGCGACCGGGCGGTTGTTTCGGTGAACGAGCCGGGCCGAACCGTCGCCACCTTGCACATCAACTTCCGCGGCTTGAAAAAGGAATTCACCACTGAAAACTTCAATCGCGCCGACGCGCGCATCGACATGAAACTGGTGTCGGGACCTTTTCGGAGCCTGGAAGGAAGCTGGGTGTTCACCGCGCTTTCGGAGAATGCATGCAAAGTGGAACTGACTCTGCGTTACCAATTTGCGAGCGCATTGCTCGAGAAAATCGCCGGCCCGGCGTTTCATGACATCACGGACAGCTTCGTCGATGCGTTCGTCCGTCGGGCGGGCCAGAAATCCGGCAGCGCGTGAGTCCGCCCAGGATCGCCGTCGAGATCGTCTACGCGCTTCCCGATCGGCAAGTGCTGCGCCGGATCTTGCTTCCGGACGGAAGTACGGTCGAGGACGCGATTCGGGTGAGCGGTCTGCGGGCGGCGTTTCCAGAAATCGACCCGACGCGCGTCGGAATCTATGGAAAACCGGTCCCCGTCACTACGATCTTGCGGGATCGGGAGCGCGTTGAAATCTACCGGCCGCTGCGGGCTGATCCCAAGGACGTAAGGCGGAGGCGCGCCGCAAAAAAGAGCGCGAAGGAATGAGGCTCAGCTGCAGGACTGGGCGACGTCGGCGCGCGCGCGGGCCTTCTCCTGGTCGATCTGGGAATCGTCGAGATAGTAACGCTCGCCTTGCGCATTGATGCGCGACTGGCGGCCTCCGATCTCGTATTGCGTGAGGCGCTCCCTGGCATTGCGGCAGTTCTCCGCTTTTCGCTGCGCTTCCGCGGATTTCTGTTCGGATTCCTTCGCGGCCTTTGCCTGGTCCTGCTGGCGCTTGCGGAACGCCTGTTCCTGCTCGGCCGCAGTCTTGGGCGCTGCGCTCTTGGCCGCGTCGCCCTTGGCGGCGCCGTCGGCGGGCGCGGCGGCGGGAGTCTGAATGACGCTGCGCGAAATCGATCCCGGCTTCGTGTTCGCCGGACAGGGATCCTGCGTATAGATGATTTTGCCTGCTGCGTCGACGCACTTGTGGACTTGCGCCTGCGCGCTCGATGCGACGAGGAATGCGACGGCAAACAGCGCGATTCGAATCATGGCGGGTTTCACTTCACCGGGTGAGGCGCACCATAGCGAGTTTTAACGCACCAGTCAATCCAAGGGTGCACGCGAGGTCCAAGAATTTACGGAGGAATGCGACCAGCGTATAATCCGACTTTTGGGTGTGGCAATGCGTCTAGTCCAGAAGGCTCTCACCTTTGACGACGTCCTTCTCGTACCGGCCCACTCCAGCGTCCTGCCTCGCAATGTCAGCCTCAAGACCCGGCTGACGCGCAACATCCAGCTCAACATCCCGCTCGTCTCGGCTGCGATGGACACGGTGACCGAGTCGCCGCTCGCGATCGCCATCGCGCAAGAGGGCGGCATCGGCTTCATCCACAAGAATCTCACCGCCAAGAAGCAGGCCGCGGAAGTTGCCAAAGTGAAGCGCTACGAGTCGGGGGTGCTCCGCGACCCGGTGACGGTATCGCCCGATATCACGGTGCGAGAGCTCCTCGCGCTCACGCAGCAGCATCGGGTGTCGGGATTCCCGGTCGTCGAGCAGGGCAAGGTCGTCGGCATGGTCACCAACCGCGACTACCGCTTCGAGACCAACCTTGACCAGCCGGTGCGCGCCATCATGACCCCACGCGACCGCCTGGTGTACGTGAAGGAAGGCGCAAGCCCGGAGCAAGCCCGCGAACTCCTGCACAAGCATCGGCTCGAGCGCGTGCTGGTCGTGAAGGACGGGTTCGAGCTGCGCGGCCTGATCACGGTGAAGGACATTCTCAAGTCGAGCGAGCACCCGGATGCGGCGAAGGACCAGCAGGGCAAGCTGCGGGTCGGCGCGGCAGTCGGAATCGGCGATGGGACGGAAGAGCGCGTCGCCGCCCTGGTGGAAGCCGGAGTGGACGTCATCGTCGTCGACACCGCGCACGGGCATTCGCAGGGTGTGCTCGACCGGCTGCGCTGGATCAAGCGCAATGCCGGGCCCGCGGAAGTGATCGGCGGCAACATCGCCACCGCCGACGGCGCCAAAGCGCTCGTCGATCAGGGGGCGGACGGCGTGAAGGTCGGCATTGGACCGGGCTCGATCTGCACGACGCGCATCGTCGCCGGCGTCGGCATCCCGCAGGTCACCGCCATCCAGAATGTCGCCGCGGCGCTCGAGAGGGCGGGCGTCCCGCTCGTCGCCGACGGGGGCGTTCGCTTCTCGGGCGACGTCGCCAAGGCGATCGCGGCAGGCGCTCATACGGTGATGCTGGGAAGCCTTTTTGCCGGTACGGAAGAGTCACCCGGAGAGATCGAATTGTTCCAGGGCCGCTCCTATAAGTCCTACCGCGGCATGGGTTCGCTCTCGGCGATGCAGCAGGGCGCGGCCGATCGCTATTTTCAGGACTCCTCGGTGCACGCCGACAAGCTCGTTCCCGAGGGCGTGGAAGGCCGCGTGCCCTATAAAGGCTCGGTGATGCGGGTGATCGAACAGTTGATGGGGGGCCTGCGCGCGAGCATGGGCTACTGCGGCTGCGAGGGTATCGACGCCATGCGCGCTCGCGCACAGTTCGTCGAGATCACGGCCGCGGGCATGCGCGAGTCGCACGTGCACGACGTTCAGATCGTCAAGGAAGCGCCGAACTACCAGGTAGAGTAGTGCACGACAAGATCCTCATTCTCGACTTCGGCGCGCAGTACTCGCAGCTGATCGCGCGCCGCGTCCGGGAGTCGCAGGTCTACTGCGAGCTGCATCCCTTCGACGTCGACGAGGAATTCATCCGCAGCTTCTCCCCGCGCGGGGTCATTCTCTCCGGCGGCCCCGCCTCGGTATATGAAAATGCCACGCCCAAGGCCCCCGACGCCGTCTTCAAGCTCGGGATCCCGGTGCTCGGGATCTGCTACGGCATGCAGACCATGGCGGCTCAGCTCGGCGGCCAGGTCGAGAATTCGCGGGTGCGTGAATTCGGATATGCCGAGGTCCGCGCCCGCGGCCACTCGAAGCTCTTCGACGGCATCCAGGACCGCATCAACGGCGAGATGCAC
>VBDE01000393.1 GCA_005883665.1 Betaproteobacteria bacterium | reverse complement strand
CGCGCAACTGCTCTCCGTGCCATGGCGCGCGCATGCTCGACCCGCAGGGCGCTTCCGACCTGAGGAAATTCCCGCGCGGCGAGCGCGAGCGCTTCATCAATTCAGTGACGCGCGGCAAGAATCAGATGCCGCCCTGGGGGGACCTGCTGAAGCCAGAAGACGTCGAGGCCCTGTGGGCTTACGTGGTCGCGGGGGAGAAAAGCTGAAAGAGTTCTTCACGAGGGCAGCATGCGGCGCAGTACCCCGTGGCGCGGGAAGATCAGGTGCTTCGCGGCGGCCAAGACGTGGAGGGCGATCAAGCTCACGAAGACGTAGGAGGTCCCGACGTGCAGGCCGTTGAAAAAAGCGTAGATGTCGCGGTCGTCCACGCCCCACGGCGGAAGAAGCACGGCGTTGAAGAGCTTGACCCCGTACTTGCTGAAGTTCGAGGCGGTATAGCCCGCGATCGGCATGATCAGCATGCAGGCGTACAGGAGAACATGGTTCACGCGCGCCGCGATGCGCTCCCAGGCCGGCATCGACTCGGGCAGCGGAGGCGGCGTGTGCGTCAAGCGCCACGCCACGCGAAACAGGATCAGCGCTCCGATCACGAGGCCGGTGGACTTGTGGAAATTGATGACGGCGGCGCGCGGGGGGGCGCCGAGCGGGATAATCTCAAGGTACCAGCCGAACGCGATCTGCGCGAGCACCGCGAAGGCGATCAGCCAGTGCAGGGTCATCGCGGTGCGGGTATAGCGTATGGGGTTGGGATTCATGCACCTAGTAAATCACCCGACCCTTGAATTGACAATACCCGTGCGAACAAGGAGGACACCATGACGCAACGCAATGTCGATCGCCGCCAGTTCCTGCAATCGGCTACGCTTGTCGCCACGGCCGCGACCGCGGCGACCGGGGCGCTTGCGGCAGAAACCAAAGCGGCCGGCGAGAAAGGACGATCGCGCGGAGCGCGGGCCCCGGGCAAAAGCGGCGAAGTGCACACGCGCCGCTGGACCGAGCAACGCTGGCTCCTCGACAACACCAT
>VBDE01000017.1 GCA_005883665.1 Betaproteobacteria bacterium | reverse complement strand
GGGCTGCTCATAACGGTCGACCGGCCGATCAACAAAGACACCGAGATGCATCCGCTGGTGCGCTGGCAATTCCGCGGCGGTATCGAGGAGCCGGACAGAAAAGCGTTCCTGTTCACCCAAGTCACCGACGGCAAGCGACGCAAATACGCTATCCCGGTCGCAGTCGGCGCGCTCGCCGCGAGCCGCGAAATCTACCGCATCGGAATTGGCTGTGCGCTCGACGGAATCAACGAGACCTGGAACCGCGCGATGGCGAGGCCGATTCCGCCTCGAATCGTCGAGGACGCGCCCTGCCACGAAGTCGTGATCCAGGGCAGCGATCTCGACAAGCCGGGAATGGGTCTCGACGGCCTCCCCATTCCCATCTCGACGCCGGGCTGGGACATCGCGCCGTTCACGACTCTTTCGCAGTACATCACCAGGGACCCGGACACCGGCGTCCAGAACATGGGCATCTATCGCGGGCAGGTGAAGGCGCCGCGGCGGCTCGGAATGAACCCGTCCCTCGAGCTGCGGCCGGGGATCTACACCCATTGGGAGAAAATGAGGGCGCGCGGCGAGAAGCTGCCCGCGGCAGTTGTCCTCGGCGCGCCGCCGTGCGTCGCGTTTACCTCGGCGCAGAAAGTGCCGGAGGCGCTGGACGAGCTGCACGTAGCCGGAGGGCTGGTCGGCGCGCCGATCAACGTCGTAAAAGCGAAGACCGTCGACCTGCTCGTGCCCGCCGAGGCCGAGATCGTCGTCGAAGGGTATATCGACACCGAGTATCTCGAGCCCGAAGCGCCGTTCGGCGAGTCGCACGGCCACGTCAACCTGCAGGAGTACAACGCCTTCATGGAGGTGACCTGCATCACCCGCCGCAAGAACGCGATCCTCACCTCCATCATCTCGCAGGTGACCCCGAGCGAGTCGAGCCTCATCAAGCGCGTCGCGCTCGAGCCGCTCTATACCCATCACCTGCGCAACACGCTCGGCATCCAGGGCGTGAAGCGCGTTTCGATGCACGAGCCGCTCACGAACCTGCGCAAGGTGGTGGTGCTCATCATGGACCGCAAGGCGCCGAGGACGGAGATCTGGCGCGCGCTCTACGGCGCCGCTGCGTGGAACCGCGCGGCGGGCAAGTACGTGGTCGCCGTGAACGAAGACATCGACCCGGACAACGCGGACGCCCTGCTCTGGGCCATGTCCTACCGCGCGAATCCGGCGCTTGACCTCCAGATTCTTCATCACCGCGACCAGGGGCACGGACCGAGGAGCAAACGAAACGACGGCGAAGACGCTTCGGTGCTGATCGACGCGACGATGAAGGAGGACTTTCCACCGATCTCCTTGCCCAAGCGCGAGTACATGGAGCGCGCGAAGGAAATCTGGGAGGAGCTGGGCCTGCCGAAGCTCAAGCCCGAGTCGCCTTGGTTCGGGTACTCGCTCGGCGAATGGCCCGACGAGCTCGAGCGCGCGGCGGAGCTCGCGGTGAAAGGCGACTATTTCGAGACCGGGAAGCTCCTCGTCAAGCGCCGCCGCAAGGACGTGCCGATGAACACCGAGGTACGCGACCTTCAGGAACCTCGGAAGAAATCCTAGCGAGTGGTTACGGAATCCCGCCGTACCGGTTCGCGCGGAGCGGCGCCCCGCCCCTCCACGTACGAAAGCACCGCAGCCACTTCATCCGAGCTGAGGCGCAGATTGGGCATGCGGGCGTACTGGTATTTCTCGAAGAGGGCGGTTGCGATCGGGTCGCCTTCGGCGAGCATCTTGTCGGGGGCCGTGATGTAACGGGTCAACCAGGCGCGATCCCGCCGCGCGGTCACACCCGCGAGGTCCGGCCCCATCTTGTTGCCTTGCCCGATGCTGTGGCAGACGCTGCACTGGCTTTGAAAGAAGTATTCTCCCTTGTCGAGCACGAGCGGGCGCGCCTCCGCATAGCTCTTCTTTGGCGTCGTATCCTTCCAACCCAGAAAGTTCCCGATCGTCGTGGCGAGGAACTGAGGGTTGTCCACGGCGGAGTTGCGCATCCACAGTCCCGCTGGTTCATTGCCGACCATGAGGCTGGCGGTGTGGCCGTCTTTGCTGGCCGAGTCGCGCACCCGCGATAATCCCAGCTTCTTGGTCGCTAGCTTGATGGCTTCCTCCCTGCCGGTAAGGAAGAGCCACCCCGGCCCGACACCGTACTTGTCCGCGTAGGCCTTGAGCACTTCGGGCTTGTCCCGCTTGGGATCGATGGTGATCGAGTAGAAGAAAATGTCCTTTCCCATGCGCTCGCCGAGAAGCCGCTGCACCTGCGCCAGCCGCGCTGTCTCGAGCGGACACTCGTCCTTGCAACTGGTATACATGACGTTGATCGCCACGGACTTGCCCTTGAGCAGATCGTCGTAGAGATGAACGGTAGCGCCTTCCTGTGTGGTCAGCGGGACGTTCGGAAAGTAGTCCGCGCCCCAGCGATTGGCTGCAGACGCGGAGGCGACGGACAGGAAGACTACGGCGCCAGCGAACAGCCCCGCCGCGATGCCTCTCCAACCTCTCCCTTGCACGGTTATTCAACTCCTTCTCATTGCTTTACAGCGCGAGTCGGGGCCAGCGAGCCGCCCCGGTGGGCGGTCGCCGGCTGACTCTTTCAGTCCCTCTCAGTTTGGGAAGTACGGGGTGGCGACGGTAGCCGTTCCCTTCGTGATCGCTCCAGTGTTCGTGTCGAAGCTCAGCGCGAAGGTCACGACCCCCGAGCGCACCGAAGCTAGGCCCGCCGAAGACACGCTCATGGTCGTGCCCCGGGTAAACGGGAAAGTGATCTCGACCGTATCGGCGCTGACGAGCCGTCTGTACACGTTGGTTCCGTTCCCCCCGGCGACATACTTCGCCCCGCTCGACGACCCGGTGCCCGACACGCCGGACAAGTCGAAGGTCAGGATAACGGCCGGTGGAAGATTGAATTTGCTGGTATCCAGCACCAGCTCGCTCGAGACCTGCGCCTGACCCGAGAACTTTACGCTTTCCGGCTGCCCGGTCACTGTGCCCGACACCGGGATGAGAGCGACCGTCGGAGCGAAAGCCGCGCGGGCGGGCGTACCTGCCCACCAGAGGAGCCCCGACAGAACCACGGCGAAAAGCGAAAGCGCGACAGCACCAACTGGCAATCGACGTATCTTCATGATTCGTTCCTTCTCGATCGTTCACCTTCGCAAAAATGCCGCTAGATGTTGTTGAGTTGGGTCGGGGCCTGGAACCTCACGCCCTGCGGGGTCGGGATCGGCGTCGGCAAAGGCCTCAGGAACGGGCTTCCGCCGTCGTCGATCTCCCAGCGCAGCAGCATGGCATTGTCCTCGTGCAGGGTGTTGTGGCAGTGCTCCATGAACATCCCGCCGAAGTCCCGGAACTGCATGGTGATCTGGACGCTTCCGTCGGGGCGCAGGCGATAGACGTCCTTGCGTCCCTGCTCCCACGCCGGCACGTTGCTCGCGCTTCCGTTGCGTTTGAGGATCTGCCCCTCCTCGAAGTGGATGTGGACCGGATGATCCCAGCCGCCGCCGTCGTTCACCAGGTTCCAGATCTCGCGGGTGCCGAACCGCGGCGCCGCCGAGATCCGCCCGAAGTCCGCGTCGAGCTTGTCTCCACCGTCCGTCCCGATGCCCCAGGGGCCGCGGAACGACGTGACCGGATCGTTGGTCGTCTGGCTGGCGCCGTCTCCGAACTTGAAGGTGCGCGTCCGTGCCACGGGAATGGCGGACAGGTCCGGGTTCGGGATCAGGGTGGCAGGCACCTGGCTCACGTCGGGCTGGGCCGGATCGCGGACCACGCGGAACTCGAGGAACTTCCCTACGCAGGGATCGCTCGAACTCCCCGAGAGCGCTTGGGACAGCGACAGGGTCGATGACGGCAGCTTGCCGTCCTCGTGCTGGAGGAGGTTCACCATCGACACCGTCTGTCCTATGCTGTAGCGCGAGAAGTCGATGACGATGTCGTAGCGCTCCGCGATACCCAGCTCATCAGTTTGAGTGATGACCACCGGGCTCGGCAGCAGGTTGCCGTCGTTGGCGATCTGGATCATCGGCGAGGCGTCGGAAAGCGAGATCTTGAAGAAGCGCGACACGGCGCCGTTCAGGATGCGGAAGCGGTACTTGCGCCGCTCGACCTCGAAGAACGGCCTGTACACCAGGTTCACCGTCATCACGTCGGCCACGAAACCCGACTCGGTGTCGAAGATGTCAAAATGGAGCTGGCCGTTCGCGTCCCAGGCCTTGTCCGCGAGCATCAGGTTGACGTCGTAGTCGAGGTTGCCGAAGTCCTTCGCCGTTCCGCTCGGGAGCCGCAGGTTCACGCCGTCGTTGATCGCCTCGTTGCCGCGATCGAGCGCGCTGTAGATGTTGAACATCCCGGCATCGCCCTTGTACACGTTCTGCGCGGTGAAGCTGAACATGTGGTCGTGGAACCAGTGCGTGCTCATGGTCTCTTTCCAATCGCCCGCAACCTTGGTGATGCCGCCTGAGCCGTTGGGGCTCCCGGCCCTCGCATCCGTGGCGCCGGTGTTGACGGACCTCCAGCCCGCCAGGACGATGGGATAGTGGTAGTCGTAGAACTGGCCGGGGTAGAAGAACGCCCCGGTGAAGCCGTCGTTCTCCGCGCCATGGTGCCCGTTGTGCTCGTGGGTGCTCAAGGTATGGATTCCGAAGCCCCCGTTCTGTCTGATGTCGAATGGGAGCTTATTGCTATGGCGGAAAATGATGCCTTCGCCATAGCGGCCGACGAGCAGCTTGGGGGGCAAGGTTCCGTTGAAGGTCCACAGCGCCAGCGGCCCCTGGTCCGGCAGGTTCGGGTGGAACCGCGGAGGGAAGGGAGTCGCCGGGTTGATGCCGGAATTGAGGCTCGATGGAACGCCTGGATCGTAGACCGTGTTGACCTTGGCCCCTTCCGTCGAAACTGGTACCGCGATCACGGGGGGAAACCGGGTGAACTCCTGGTGCGCCCAGATCGGGCCCGGGGGGCGTCCCTCGATGGGGCCCGTGTCACCCGGGGTCACGCCTTCGAGCGCCGGATTCAACACCTGCTGGGTCTGGTTGGCCTGGGCCGTCGGCGCGGGAGTCAGGGTCGCGATCGCGTTCCGCGGCAAGACATCGAAGCGCGGCATCGGCTGCGTGAACGCCTGGACGCCGAACAGCGGGCTGCGCGGGAAGCCCGTCGGAACGCTCGCATACGCGCTGCGGACGAACGGATTCAAGCCATGCTTCCAGAGCAGCAGTCCGCCCGTGGTGAATAACCCCCACTTGAACAGATCGCGCCGCGTGATCTGCCCGTCGGCGAGCGCCTTGACGATCTCTTGGCGGTTCCTGCGGGCGTTCTCGGCTTCCTTGACCCGAAGTTTCGATGCTTTACTGGAAAGAAACATCAGCTCCTCCTTTTTTTGATTGCCAGATGACTTGAACCACAACGGACTGGGAAAATAAGAGAAGCGCGCTCAACGGAAGCCACAGAAACTTCCGCCTGCCAGACCCGTGCCTCGCTACATAGCGCGCACGGCACCTAACTTTTTCTTCTGCTTCTCCCAGAAATATGGGAGCAACTACGAGAAGCACGTAGCACTTCTCGTGCCCGAGTCGAGCGGAACTGTAAGATCTTGAAAAAGCTTGGGATGAATTACGGCGCGCTCGACCCGAGCGCGAATCGTTTCTCAAAAATCAGAAAACACTCCTGCGTTTTTCTCAGTTCTGCAAAAACGAGTCGCCGGCCTCGGCTTCGCTGGCGAGATGCGCGCCGAGCACCGGCCGCCGTCCGCGACAGGGGCGAGAAAAAACCCGCGTCGATTTTCATCGACGCGGGTTACAGGCTTCGACTCCTTGTTACAGCGAACGCAGGAAGTTGAGAAGGTCCTGTTTTTTGCTCTCTGGGAGGCGATTGAAATTTCCAATTACGCCGTTCGCCTCCGACCCTGTGCTCGAATGCGCCTGAATCGCCTGCAGCAAGTCGGACGTTCTTCCATCATGCAAGAAAAAAATTCTCTGCCCTAAACCCCACAGCGGGGCGCTCCGAAATTCTCTTGGGCCTGCCTGTCCCTGAGAGACTCCATCGGCGAGCCCGTCACCCATGTCGTGGACCAGCACGTCGGAGAACAGATTCGCCGGCTGATTGCGCAACGCCGCGACCGCGGAATTGCCGGTCGTCAGCGTGGGCGTGTGACAGAGCGCGCAACCGATGCTGCTGAACAAGCTGTTGCCGTTCGCGATGGACGCGGCTCCTCCCGGCGTATCGGGAGAAGGCGTCGGCGGCGCGAGGAAGCGCATGAAGAAACCGAATTTTTCGATGTCGCTTATCGCGTCAAGGGCGGCAGGGGCAGTCGTATCGGTGATGCTGTTCGGAACCGTCGCGAACTGGCAGCTCGGAGTTCCATCCCGCTCGGTCTGAAACAGCTCGTTGGTGATTCCCTGCTCGACGTTGTACGCCTCTCCGGAGAAGAGGAGCAGCGATTTGTTCTGCGCCTTCCATCCGAACCGCGCGATCGTGCCGTCATTGCCGTTGTTGTTGCTTATGCCCGTGATCGTGCGCCCAGGGACGTCGAAGTTCGCCTTGCCCTTGATTCCCAGCGCGCTCTTTTGACTGCCGTTGCTCGACATGTTGGCGAGGATCGCGCTGTCCGGAATCTGCTCGATCAGGCCCGCGCCGAATACCGGCGTGGGGATCCGGAAGATCACGTTGTTGCTTGCAAGCTGCGTCGCGAAGTCCGGCTGCACGAGCATGCAGCCCGTCGCGCCGGTCCGGCCGGTGATGGTGAAGAGGCCGTGCACGCCGCCGTCCGCCGTTCCGTCGGGATTCCTCACGAACCTCGCCTCGCGTACCGGCCCGTTCGCTTTGATGAAGGAGGGCACGAAATCGGTTCCGCCGTCCTTGTGGGCGAAGGCCACCTGAGGATTCACAAACGGACTGGTTCCGCCGACCGCCGGCTGCGTATGACAGCCTGAGCATTGGTCGAGATTCATCCTCGGACCCAGGCCCTGGGCAACACCGTCCACTTCCTGGAACGTATCGCGGCTCCTGGTGAAAAACGCGGATTCGGTACCGGTCAATCCGGGTATGGGGCCACCCGCGCCCGGCACCCCGCCGCGCA
>VBDE01000016.1 GCA_005883665.1 Betaproteobacteria bacterium | reverse complement strand
AAGCTCAAGGACGAGTCGGAAGCGCCCAGAGCGATTGCCGCGGGAAAGAATTTCTTGATCGAAAGCTGATCACCCGGTGCGGGCTCGCGTTTATCATCGTCACTGGTTACGATAATTGCATGGTAAATCACCGCCGCCCCGGACGTCCCCCGACCGGCCGCGCCCAGTCCGCGGCGGCGATCTCGCCCGGTCTGCTGAAGCACCGCATCATCGAGGCGCGCAGCCTCGCGATGCACTGCCTGATCGCACGGAAGATCGAAGCCGACCGGCGGCTCCTCGGCGCGGCCCGGCGGAATCTCGAAAAATGGATCGCGCGCTACGGCGACGGCGTGCCGCGCGCGCTCGGCGAGTGGCGCGGGATTCTCGATCGCCCGTGGCCGGAAATCGCCGCGCTGATCACAGGCACGGACGAATCGGCCATCCGCCTGCGGCAGTCTTCTCCCTTCGCGGGCGTGCTCACTCCCGCCGAACGGCGGCGCGTGTATAAAGCATTCCGATCTTGAGCACCTGATCCGCCCGGCGGGCGCATCACCCACCAGACTCGCTAGGCCCTTCAACGATCACATCCGCTCCACCAGAGCGCGCAGGCGTGCGCGCATCTCCTCGGCCGGCAGCCGGACGCTCCCGCCGTGCCCGGCGAGCACCCACTGGAAACGGTAATCGGCGAGCTTCGCGAGGGAGCGCCGCTGCTCGCTCCAGGAATACCAGCACGCGTCGCGAAAAGCGACCAGGTCCTCGCGCTCGTGGCTCCAGGCGAGCGAATCGCCGGTGAAAAGATACTTCTCCTCTGCCAGATAGACCACGCTGCCCTTGGTGTGGCCCGGGACGTGGATCGCCAGCAGTCCTTTGCGAATTTCCGTGGCCTCGCCGCCCCGCAGCAGATCGGTCGCGTAGGGTGCGGCGCGGGCATCGTCCTCGTGTATCCAAACCCGAGCGTTGAAATGCTTCGCGTAGCGATGGGCGTCGGCGACGTCGTCCTGGTGGGAGAGCAGGATGTCGCTCACGCCTCCGAGGTCTTCCAGCTTCCGGACGAGCTTGCCGACGTGTCGCGGCGAATCGACGAGCAGATTGCCTTCGGCGCGTCTCACGAAGTAGGAGTGCGCCCCGAAAGAGGACTCCGCGTTGTAGCCGCAGCGGTAGACGCCCGGGGCGAGCTCCTGCGGGAAAAGATCGGGCGGCTGCGCCCGATGGCCTTCGGTGCCGACCGACGCGGTTGGGCAGACGAGCACGGCGCGCCACGCGGCGCGCTCTTCGTCCTCGCCTGCGGGCTGCCGCGCAAACACGGACTTCCCTTTGCTGTGGACGATCAGCCCGGGCGCGGCCTCGCGCGATGCTCCGCAGTCTATGCAGCGGCGGTCGACGTACCAGTCTCCCGGCGCCGAGGCCGGATTGCGTTCCGAGATTCTTGCCATGTCCCGAGCGCGTTATTTCGCGCGCCGCTTGCCGTCGCCGCTATTGAGCAGGCGGCCTGCGATTCTCCGCGCGCTTGATATCGGCCGCGCACGCCGGGTTGAGCTCCGCCTGCCGGGCACTCAGGCAGGACCGGATTCGCCCGCCCCCGGGCGCAATGCCCTTGCAGAATTTCTCCACGTCGGGCTTGCAATCCTCGCGCACCCTCTCGGCTTTCTCGGCGCGCGCCTTCATGCCCTCCTGGCACGCGGGCGAAAGCTCCGCCTGGTGCGCCTTCATGCATTTCGCGATCGCGCCCTGCCCCGGCTTGACGTCGCCGCAGAATTTCTTGACGTCCGCCGCGCAAGGTCCTTCCCTTCGCTGCTGGGCGCCGGCGCCGGCTGCAACGCCGGCGGCAAAGAGCGCGATTGCCATCGTGGCGAATGCGTTTCTGATCGACATGGTGCCTCCTAAAATCGAGCTGCTTGCTGCTCCAACCTGATCTGGGCCGCCCTGGCGCACCCCTGCATCACCCGGAAATAACGCTGCACCCAGTCGGCCCCGATTTCGTAGGGATGCGGCCCGCTGCCGCGGCCCGCGAGCATGCGATTCTTGTTGAACGCGTTGTCGAACTCGGAGTGGTTCGAGAGGAGCACGGTCGCGCCGGTGGCGGCGGCCCTCTCGGCCATGTGCTTCTGCGAGTCGATGTAGGTCTGGAAATTCCGGATTCCCGGGTTCGGCGTGTTGTTCACGAAATTGAAGGCCGTGCCGCCCGAGTACGCCACGTTCAGCCGCTTGCCGCGGTCGAGCACGGGGAAGGTGTAGGAGATCGTTCCCGGGGTATGGCCCGGGGTCAGCCACACGGTCACGGTCTCGCCGCCCAGCGTGATCTTCATTCCGTCGGCGGCGGCGATGTCGCGCTTGGGCGACATGGTCTTGTAGCGGTTGGGGAACCTCGCGACCTGGTCCCAGTCGGGCCCGCCCATGACGACGCGTGCGCCGTAGCGGGACTGCAGCATCTCGGCGCCGCCGATGTGGTCGCCGTGCGCGTGGGAAACGAGCACGAACTTGATGTTCTTCGGATCGAGGCCCAGCTTCTTCATCCCGCCGACGATCAGCTCCTCGGAGTTGTAGGGGTAGATGGTGTCGATGAGGATGATTCCCTCGCGGGTCGTCAAGGCCCACGAGGAGTGGATCTTGCCTCCGACGAAGTACAGATTGTCGAAGACCCTGGCGGGCTCCGCGTACCAGGTGTCGCGCGCCGGGGCGCTCGCGGGGTTCGCGAGGTACGCCGGCACGACGTCGCTCGAGTCTTCGCCGCCGCTCTGGGGCAGGAGGCAGACCCGGACCAGCGTGCCGAGGAATTCGAAACCGGCGGCGGTCTTCGCCGACTGCACCGCTGCCTGGGCCTCCGCGTCGAAGTCCCTCTTGGCCGGTGCCTGCGCCAAGGCGCTGCACACTGCGAATCCGCCGGCGAAGACAAGCGCGGCGCGTGAAAATCCTACGATCTTTTTTCTCATCTCTGCCCTTTTCTCAGCGGTAAAGCCCCTGCTTCGTTGCCCGAGTCACGTCCGCCCCCTGGAAGGCTCCTGCATGAGCCGAACAATCGTCGGCAGGAGCTTGCGAGGGCCCAGCCTCACGCTGAATGCAAGTATCTTGTTCCTGAGACCGGGAATGATCGTCGTCTTCCCTCTCATGAACCCACGATACGCTATCTCGGCCACATCCGAGGCCTTCATCACGCCGCTGCGAAACAGCTTGGACGCATCCATCCCGGCACTTTTCTGAAAACCCGACCATGTCGGCCCCGGACACAGTACGCTTACTCTGACCCCGGTGCCCTTCAGCTCGTTCGCCAAAGCCTCCGTAAACGAGAGGACGTAGGCCTTGCTGGCGTAATACACGGCCATCAACGGACCGGGCTGAAAAGCGGCGGTCGAGGCAACGTTGAGAACACCGCCCTGACGTTGTTTCAGCATCCCGGGCAGAAACAATTTGGTCAGCGCGGTTACGGAGACCATGTTGAGCTGCATCATCCGCAGCTCGCGCTCGAGATCCGTCTCCGCGAACAAGCCGTACGTCCCCACGCCTGCGTTGTTGACGAGAAAGTCGATCGCAAGGCCCAGTTCCTCGACCTTTCTATGAACTTTCGGCGCGCTGTCGGGAACCGAAAGGTCCTGAGCAATAGAGCTTACGCGCACCCCATACGCTGATGAAATTTCGCCGGCAAGACGCTTAAGCTTCTCTTCGCTGCGCGCAACCAGGACGAGGTGATGGCCGTGCTCGGCAAAGCGCTTCGCAAGCTCATGGCCGATGCCTTCCGAAGCTCCGGTGATAAGCGCGACAGTCTTCGCGTTTTCCAAAACGGGGGAATTCATGTCGGTTGTTCCTTTAGATATCGATTCGCCATCTTCCACGCCAGCCAGCCGAGCACGAGACCGCAGACCACGTCGATGAAGTAGTGGTACCGCAAATATAAGGTGGACAGCCATAACCCGACGCACGGTAATAGATAGGCCCAGAACCGCCAGCGCTTGTGCTGATAGTCCGATAGCAAGATGTAGAGAGCATTACCGCAATGCAGGCTTGGAAACACATCGACGCGGTTGCTGCCGCTCAGCACCATCTTTTCGTTCATTGCGGCAAGCCAGCCTCCGCCGAGGGGCACGCCGAATTGGTCGCCCATCGCGAGATAAGGCCCCAGTGCGGGAACCAGGGAATATCCGAAATAGCCGAGTGCGTACAAGGAGAAAAGGCCCGCGAAATATTTCTTCAAGACTGGCAGGTCTCCGAAGAGGTAGGAGAACTGCCCGAGGATCAAGTAGAGAAAATAGAGCATGTAGCAAAAACTGAAGAAGTCCGTGAGGGCCGGATGTACCCATGGCTCCATGCGGATGCTCAGATTGGTGCCTATCAGCGCCCGGTCGACGGCCTGCAGCGCCGCGTCTTCCCGCCCGGGATGGATGGCGGGGATGGCGGTCCCCAGGACGAAATAGAGCAGATTCATCGCGACCGGATAGAACAGGAGACGCAATCTCCAGCCCAAGTCGCTGTTGCCGCCGTGGGGCAGGAAATACACCAGAGCGCAATTCGCCGCCAAGAGCGCCAAAAAAATCAAGGTGTCGCGATTGGAAAACCCAGCGGAGACGACGAGCTGCACGAGCATCCACACAAAGAACCCCAGACAGAGCCATTCGTGGAGCAGCAGCCTGCTTCGCGACATTCCACCTCTCCCCGCCGGTGCCGGCGCAGCCAAGCGCTTCAGCCCCTAGAGAACATCGGCGAACATTTTCTTGTAGTAGCGGTACCAGTCGCTCTGAAAGCGCTCATCGGGATCGAATCTCTTCTTCTCCCTTAGGAAGGCCACGAATTGCGGATAGCACGTCTCCACCTGCCTTCTCGTGGCCCAGTGGTGGTAGGTGAGATAGTAGCTCCCGCCGTACTGAATGGCGCGCTCGATCAGCTGCCTGAAATCCGCCGCCGCCTTTTCCAGCGCTGCCGGAGTATGCGCGGTATGCAGGTTGAAAATGATGCTCACATACCTTCGGCGCGCCCAAGGCAGGAAGCTTTCGTCGTCCGGCTCGATGAAGCGGACGGTTCCATAGATCACGTCGGCCTTGCTCGTGCGAAAGTCCTTGGCGACGTCTTTCATGAAATTGACGAGGGACTCCCGGAGAACGTAGACCTCGCTGATCATCTCCGTGCCCCTGCCCTCCGGGCGCAGGCGTTTGTCGAGGGCGACGTGATATTCGTCCAGATATTCGGCAAGCTGATGGGTGTCGGACCAGTAGACTTGGCCGTTGGTCGTCAAATAATATTTCGAGTACGCTTCGAAGGCCCTTTTCTTGTCGGTATGGGCAAGATAGAAAAGGTCGGCCCAATCCGACATGCGCAACTGCCTTTGCTCCGGCGGGATGGGCGTCTTGGGATCCACCGGCCTGTACGTGGAAAAAACGCCGCGCGTCAGGAAATGCTCGGACCGCGGATTGATATCGAACTGGAAGTCGCCGTACATATAACCGTCGACGATCCTCTTCTCCACCGCAGGCACCAGCTCGGCCAGGTCGATCACCTGCACGGCGCGCTCCAGCTTCGTCCGAGGCATCAACCGGAGCTTCACTTCGGCGATCACGCCGAAAAGACCGTAGCCTCCGATCGCCAATCTGAAGAGCTCCCGGTTTTCTTTCCGGCTGCAGGTGAGGACCTTGCCTTGCGCGTCCACGAGCGTGAACGACTCGACGTCCGCGATCATGGGCTTGAAGCGCAGCCCTCGCCCATGGGCGTTCGCGGCGAGCGCCCCGCCGATGCTCAGGCGGTCGGCCCCCGTTTGCTTCTGCCGGATGCCCCACTGCGGCCATTTTCCCTTCTGTGCCTGCTCGAGATATTCGAGGAGCTCGGGCCAGCGGATTCCCGCCTGCACGGTGAGGAACCCGTTCTTCTCGTCGAACGCGACGACGCGGTTCAGCTTGCTCGTGTCGAGCAGGACGGTGTCCGTTCCGAACTGCTGCCCGCCCATGGCGTGGCGACCGCCGGCGATACTGACCGCGCGGCCTTCCTTGCGAGCCTGCGCCACGATCGCCTGCACCTCCTGCACCGAGGTGGGCGTTACGATTCGAGCCACCCGCGTGGCGTTCAATCGGGAATGCACGTCGTTGACGACCTGCCCTCCTCCCGCCGCCTGCTTCTGCGGCAGCGCATGACCGGCGAAGATCAGGAGGAACGAAACCAGAGCCGAATTTGAAAGGGTCTTAGTCATGATCGGATCCTTGCTCCCTGAAGCGGATTTCGGACGAAAAAGAGTGCCGCGAGAAATATCAGGAAAAGACCTATTGCCTGCGTGAGATGGTAGGTCGCGTTGTGGTTGAAGTAGTACGGATGCAGAGAGAAACCGTACCTTTGCATCGCCGCGGCGATACCGGTGACGATCAAACCGACCAGCCCGATCAGAACCGGCCGCTCGCGGCGGCGTCGATAGCTCAGCGCGAACGCCACCCCGAGGAAGATCACGGCTGGAATGTAGTTGGCGATCGCCACCCAAAAATGGTCATCGATCGCCGCAACGTAAATCGAGTAGGCGAGGAACTCGATCAGGACCGCCTTGATCGCGCGCCCCCTGAGGGGCTGAGCGAAAAGGAGGCATGCGCCGGCCGCCCACGCCGCAAACGCGGCGGCTCCAAGCGACACGACCGTCGTCTTCCACAGGACGTCGGCCGGCAAGGAAGTTGAATCCGCAAACCACAGGTGATACGTGCCTCCGGTTAGCGACGTCAGGGCCAGGGCAAAAAAGAAAATAGCGAAAAAACGACGCGTCTCCGGTGACCCGCCCGTTATCCTCATGAGCATTCCTGCGAAGACCGCGCATTCGAGCGTCAGCAGGTAATCGGTGAGGCCGACGACGATTTCGTTCACGAGTCCTCCACTTCAGTCTCAGTGAACATGCACAGACTGCCCGGAAACCCGCACCAGGCGCAAATCTCTGTTTTGAATCCTCTACTTCCCTAGCGGTAAAGCCCCTGCTTCGCGAGCCAGTCCTGGATGAGCCCCGCGACCTGCAGGTTGTTCCTGTCCATCATCAGCATATGTGAGTTGCCGCGCATGCCGGCGTCCGGCAGGTCCAGGATCTCGACCTTGCCGCCCCCCTTCGAGATCTCGCCCACGAAATCCACGCCGTTCTTGCGGATCTGAGGCCAGCGCGAGTCGAGCGCGATATTGTCGCCGTAGACGACGAGCGTCGGAATGTTCTTGAGCACGGACGCCTGCTTCGCGTCGCCGATCCCCGCGGGCTCGACCGCGACGAGCGCCTTCACCTTGTCGGGCCGCGCCTGCGCCACCTTGAAGCCGAACTGCCCCGCCTGCGAGTGAAAGAGAATCACGCAGGGACAGACCTTGTCCACCAAGGCGGTGTAGGCGCGGATGATCGCGTCGTCGGTCGTCGTCCAGCGCGGCACGCTCTGCTTCACGAAATTGTCGTAGGCCTCGACCGGGAACTGTAAGTTCGGCATCAGCTTGCGCTGCGCCGGGTCGGGGCTCCAGGAACCGAGACTCTGCCCGATGCGAAAGCGCTCGAAGGGATTCGCTTTGGCGAGGAACACCGGCTCGCCCTTGAAAATGTCCGGGGTCATCGCCCAGCCCGCGCGGCCGCGCTCCACCGCGTCCGAGTTGTACACGTCCCAGCCCTGCTTGACGAAGAAATTCAACCAGCCCTCGCGCCCGTCTGGCGTGGTCTCGTACGTCACGCCCGTGAGGCCTCCGCCGTGCCACATCAGAAGCGGCACCGCCCCGCGGCGATTCGCCGGAAGAAAATACTGCACGTACATCGCCTCGACCGAATACGTGCCGTTGAGATCGATCTTCGCCGGCACCCCGCCCGGCGTGAACACCACCTCCTTCACCGGCTTGCCCGTGATCTCCACATCGCGCCCGCCGACGTGGAACGAGCCCATGTCGCGGAGGGCGTAGGGGGCGGAGGCGCAGGCGGAAAGGATAGAAGCGAACGCCAGACACGGGAAAGCGCGCATTAGCATCTCCTCAATGAACCGAACCAAGATAGCGTTGCTTCGCGTCAAGCCCGAACGAACCTTCCTGGCCCTCGCACTAGATTTGTGTCCAGGGGCCTACGTCGCGCTTAAAGCAGATTCGGCCGCGCCCATAGGCTTGACGGTTGCGGTGCGATCAACCTGGCGCGCGAGATGGCTGATCATTGCGAGACATTCAAGTGCCTCCAATTCCGACGCGAAAAGGAGGTTGCCGTGCTTGTCCACATTTGCGATGCCACTTTGGCAACCAACCATCATGAATCTCAATCCGCGCTGCAAATCGCGTTTCCACTCTTCATCGAGAGCAGTGATGACCAGGCGGTCG
>VBDE01000015.1 GCA_005883665.1 Betaproteobacteria bacterium | reverse complement strand
CGGCGCAATGATCAGAAGCAAGGGATTCTCGCTCGTCGAGCTTGCGGTGGCGTTGGCGATCATCGCCTTGCTGATCGCCGGAGCGTTGATTCCGCTTTCCACTCAGATGGACGTGCGCAACGTGGCCGACACCCGGCGCAGCATGGAGTCGATGAGGGAGGCCATCATCGGATTCGCCCAGGCGAACGGGCGGCTTCCTTGCCCCGCGGACGGACCATGGAGTCGATCAGAGAAGCCGTCATGGGATTCGCCCAGGCGAACGGGCGGCTTCCTTGCCCAGCAGACGGCACCGTGGCTGTAGGGGTGGCCGGGGCGGGTACCGAGCAGGTCAGCGGCACGGTGTGCACCGCCGCTTTCGGGACGGTGCCTTGGGTGACGCTCGGCGTGCCTGAGACTGACGGCTGGAACAGGCGCTTTTCCTACTGGGTGTCCCCAGTTTTTTCCGACGCAATCAGCTTGAATACCTTCGGTTGCGCTCCCACGCCGACCCCGATGCAGTCCTCATTCGCCCTTTGCTCGCTCGGAACGCTAACCGTGAATACCCGCAAAGAAAGCGACCACTCGGTCACTGCCGTGGGTTTGGTGTTGCCGGCGGTGATCATCTCCCACGGTAAGAACGGGTTCGGCGCCTATACCCCCGGCGGCGGTCCGAGACGTGCCGTTCCGGCGGGGACGGATGAAGCAGCCAACGCAACCGACGCGGGCACGACCTTTTTCAGCCGCACTCCAACCCCATCCGTCTCGGGCTGCAATGACGCGGCGGCTGGACCGTTCTGCGAATTCGACGACATCGTGATGATGATTTCCTCTAGCGCGCTGATCGCGCGCATGGTCGCGGCCGGCCGCCTGCCCTGATCCACCAGTGAGCCGCGGCGAACCCGCCTCGGGATCGATCACTACCCGCGCGCGCCGCGGCGCACTTCTCCCCGCAGGCTGAAGCACACCCGGCCCTGATCGTTTTCGCGCAGCTGCAGCGAGAACCCGGAAATCTCGGCGAGCCGGCTGGTCTGGTACAGGCCGATACCGAATCCGGTTTCAGAAGGCACCGGGCCTCTCATCAGTCCCCGCAACACTTCCGCCGCCACGGGAGCGCCGCTGTCGCAAACGGAAAACTCGATGGTGTCGTTGCAGCGAAAGGTCGCGCGTATGGCTACGGATTCATCGAGCCTGCGCTTTCGCAGCGCGTTCTGCAGCAGGTTGTCGCCAGCGCTGTCGAACAGTTCCTTCGGCAGCATCACGGACTCCCCCAGCCCTTCGCGCGAGAATTCCACCCCGCGACCGGCATAGCCGCGCTGCAAGCCTTCCCACCAGGTATCGGCCTTGATGAAACGGCCGTTGCTCGCATCGGGCTTTTGTAACTTGTCGAGCGTCTGCTGCAGGCGCTGTGTAATCGCGGGAAGCTCGCGGCGCATGAGCGAGGACAATTCGCCGCCCGCATCGGGCGCCGCGTCGCGTTCTGCGGCCGCGCACAGTACGTTGAGAGACTGCAACAGGTTCTTCACGTCGTGCGTCATGCGGGCGCCGGTCTCGTGAACGGCTTGCACGTAGGTCTGCTGCTGAAGCTTCTGCTCGCGCTGCTTGGCGACATAGAACTCGCCCAGAAGCTGTCCGAGCAGCTGGAAATGCCAAACCAGCGAGGGGCTCAAGGGCAGCTTGGTGAAAACCCGCAAGTGGATTTCCTGGTTGGTAAATTCGACGGAGTTCTTGGAAACCTTGCCAAAGTCGCCCGATTCGCCCGCCGTGTGCCAGAAACCGCCGGACACCCAAGGCAGGCGCGCGAGGCCGACGCAGGCCTCTTTCATGAAGCGCTCGGGCTTGGTCTCGAGCTGCGACAGCTCGGCCAGGAAATAGAGCCAGCGCTCGAACGGCAGGCCTATCGACAGCAGGTAGCGCGAGAAATATACGGAGAGCCCGCTAAATCCTGCGCGGGGGTTCCAGGCAAAAGAAAGCAGCAGCAGCACGCCCGCTATGATCAGCATGCTGTAGGAAAGAGCCATGACGTAGTCGATGTTGCCTACCGTCATGAAGGCAAAGCTGCCCAGCGCGAGCGCGATCAGCAGCAGCACGATCATCGCGGCATAGAAAAAATCGACGACCTGTGGTGTCTCGGCAGAGTCCGTCTCGGCGGGAATCGCAACCATCACGAGAAACAGCACGGGCAAACCGTATTGCGCGAGCAATTCGACTTCGTTGGGCAGGGGCACGCGAATAAAGGTTTTCGGGACGATCCAAATGAGCAGCAGCGAGACGAGGTACAGCAGCACCACGAGATAGAAGCGCCGCAGCCACGGTGCCTGGAAAAGGAACACCTTGCCGCCCACAATTCCCGCCAGAACACTCACCCAGAGGGCGAGCAGCCACCAGTTGAGGAAATAGAGAGTGCCCAGCGCAATCGCGGCGATCGCCGCGACCTGCGCCGAGGTCAGGCGATGTTCGCCCCGCATGAACGGCTGCCAGAGGATGAAAAGCCCGAAGTGCGCGAGCATCAAACCGCGCGCCCAGAAATCCTCCGTGCCCCACATTGCGGCAAGATGCAGGGACACCAACATGACGAGAAACAGCCCTCGCCACGACCTCGCGATGAACAGCTGGGAAATCTGGAGCGCGGCAGTCGTCGCTATACCCTGAGTCATCTGAGATCGGGATTCGCGGAAGGCAGTGCGCTCAAAGGGCTGCGATACATGTATCCTCTTTGTGGTAGGCGATTCGGGGAGACCTCATGCCGACTTGCGCAACCCTCCCCGCGGACTTACGCTCTCACAGGCACGTATTGTGCCAGCTTTGACTTACCGGCACTCAGGCCGTATTTAGCACTTCCCATGCCCATTGTCGCTTCGCTGGCAAGAGCCGCCCTGCTCGAGGCCGTTCGGAACCGCCTCCTATGGCTTGCCGTGGTGGTCGTCGTGATCGCCTTCGGGCTCGCCCAATTTCTGAATCAAGTGGCGATCACCGAGTCTCGAGAGATCCAGACCGCGTTGCTCGCCGCCGCGCTCAGGGTTGCCGCCGTCTTCATGGTGGCCGTGTTCGTGATCACGAGCATGGTGCGGGAGTCGAGCGACAAGGTCACCGAGCTGCTGCTCTCCTTGCCGGTGCCGCGCTCCGCCTATTTTTTCGGAAAGTTTGCCGGCTACGCCATGCTCGTCTCGATCCTCGCTGTGCTCAGCGCGCTCCCCTTGGCGCCGTTCGCAAATTTCCAGGGACTTGTCCTCTGGACCGTTTCTCTCGTTTGCGAACTGCTGATCGTGACGGCGATGAGTCTGTTTTGCGTGCTGTCCTTCGCGCAGGTGGTTCCCGCGTTTGCCGTCGTTGCGGGCTTCTACCTGCTGTCGCGTTCCATGGCGGCGATGCAGATCATCGCCGGCGCGGCGCTGCAGGATCCAACGCTCACCGATCGCGTGGTGAACGCCGTCGTGGAGCTGATCGCGCTCCTCCTGCCGGCGCTCGACGGCATGACGCAGACGACTTGGCTGCTGGGGTCGGGACCGGGCGTGAGCACTCTGGGCCCCGTCGTCGGCCAGACTGCGCTATACCTCGTGCTGATCTGCTCCGCGGCGCTTTTCGACTTGTACCGCAAGAACTTTTGAGACGATGTCACAACGACCGATTGCAGCAGTACCGCGCGGCGTTCTCGCGCTGCTCGCTCTGGGGCTCGCCGCGCAGATCGCGCTGAAGGCCAGCGCTCCGCCGCCTCGGGCGACCGCAGAAGACTTGCCGCCCGCGCCGAGCATCGCAGCGCTCAGGCTCGCGAGCTTCGGGGATCCTGTGGCGCTCGCCAAGGCACTGATGCTCTACCTGCAGGCGTTCGACTATCAATCCGGCAGCAAGGTCCCCTATCGCGACCTCGACTATGGCCGGCTCGAAGCTTGGCTCGCGAGGATTCTGGAACTGGACCCGCGCGGCCAATACCCCCTGCTCGCCGCGAGCAGGTTGTATGCCGAAGTGCCCGTCGAGGCCAAGCAGCGCCGCATGCTCGAGTTCGTCTATCGGCAGTTCCTCCTCGATCCCGATCGTCGCTGGCCCTGGCTCGCCCATGCGACCGCCATCGCCAAGCACAGGCTCCACGATCTGCCGCTCGCACTCCGCTACGCTCAGGCGATCCAGCGCTACGCCGTCGCCGACAACGTTCCCCTCTGGGCGAAGCAGATGGAGATCTTCATCCTCGAGGACATGAACGAGCTGGAAACCGCCCGCCTCATCATCGGGGGGTACCTCCAAAGCGGGACCATCAAGGACCCGGCCGAATTGAGATTCCTGGATGAGCGCCTGAAGCAACTGGAAGCACGAACGGCCCGCAGGGCCCAAGGGAAAGAACCAATGGAAAGTGTCAGATAGTCGTCGTAAGTGTCCATTATTCAACAAAAAAAGGCCGTTCTAACCCACCGTGAGGGCTCGGCCCGGGCTTGTTCTCGGGCACATATCTTGCAGTTTTGTAAGAATCTCAACTCCGGAGAGGTATTGGAATTTCATGAGTTCTTCCGCTACCAACAGCAAGAATTCGGCCGAGGCGGGTTTTACCTTGGTCGAAATCGCGATCGTGCTGGTCATCATCGGGCTCCTCCTCGGCGGCATCCTCAAGGGCCAGGAAATGATCACCCAGGCCAAGATCAAGAACATCGTCAACGACTTCAACGGCATCACCGTGGCCGTGACCTCCTATCAGGACCGCTACCGCGCCCTTCCCGGAGACGACCAGAACGCCACCACGCGCTGGACCACTCAGGCTCCCGGAAAAGGCAACGGCGACGGAGTCATGCTGGGCAAGTACAACGACAACGACACGACAGGTACGGGCGGCGCTCCGGCAGACCTGAAAGAATCCAACCTATTTTGGCAGCATCTGCGCATCGCCGGATTCGTCCCGGGCCTGACCACGGGAACAGGAAGCGGGACGCCGCCGCCGAACGCGGCCGGGGGCCTCATCGGCGTGGAGAACGGCGCGGTCGGCGCAAGCGGCTTGGGCTTCACCAGCCTGATCGTGTGCTTCTCGAATCTGCCGGAAAAAGTGGCGACCGCGGTGGACGCCCAGATGGACGACGCCCGCTCGGCGACCGGCCAGGTCCGCGCGCAGCTGCAGACCACCGCGAATCCGTTCACAGACCCAACCCCGGCCACGTCCTACGTGGAAACCGGGGTAAATCAGTATCTGCTGTGCAAGAATTACTAGTGGCTCACCGATTGGTTTTCGTGCGCGTTTCTGCCGATTGACTTAGACTACGACGCCTTGGAGGTTCTCATGAATGCATCCGCTTTCAACCGCAAGAAATCGAACGAAACCGGTTTCACCTTGGTCGAAATCGCGATCGTGCTCGTCATCATCGGGCTGCTCCTCGGCGGCATCCTCAAGGGCCAGGAAATGATCACCCAGGCCAAGATCAAAAACGCGATCAACGACTTCAACGGCATCAACGTGGCCGTGACCTCCTATCAGGACCGCTACCGCGCCCTTCCCGGAGACGACGCGAACGCCACCACGCGCTGGACCACTCAGGCTTCCGGCAGACCTGAAAGAATCCAATCTATTCTGGCAGCATCTGCGCATCGCCGGATTCGTCCCGGGCCTGACCACGGGAACGGGAAGCGGGACGCCGCCGCCGAACGCGGCCGGGGGCCTCATCGGCGTGGAGAACGCCGCGGTCGGCGTAAGCGGCTTGGGCTTCACCAGCCTGATCGTATGCAGCTCGAACCTGCCGGACAAGGTCGCGATTGCGATAGACGCGCAGATCGATGACAGCGTCTCGGCGACCGGCCAGGTCCGCGCGCAGCTGCAGACCACCGCGAATCCGTTCACGGACCCAACCCCGGCCACGGCCTACGTGGAAACCGGCGTGAATCAGTACCTGGTCTGCAAGACGATCTAGCCGCCCCCCGCACCGCAAAAAGCCCGCTCACGCGGGCTTTTAGTGAAGGCGATCTCGGCCCAGGCAATGAGCCTCATGCTCGCGGGCAGCTTGTGTCTGCTGCCGTTCTTGCTCCCGTATCACCAGCAGCCCGTCCTGAGTTTTTTCCCCGAGTGGCTGGCTGCGGCGCTGGGAATCGCCGCGGCCTTGACCCTGCTCCTCGGGCGAGGTGCCCCGGCCGTATCCTTGCCGGTGCCGGCAGGCTGGCTGATCGCGTTCGCGGTGTTTCTCGCCGCCCAGGCGGCGAGCGGCGGTCATACCTATTCCCAATTACCCCTGCTTGCCGCGCTGTACGTCCTCTACGCCGTTCTGATGATTTGGCTCGGGGCGCAGCTCACGGCTGCGCTCGGCATCGAGCGCGTGGCTATGGTGCTGGCCGCGTTTCTTCTCATCGGGGCTCTGGCAAATTCGCTGGCGGGGGTGATCCAGTTCTATGGCCGACCCAGGCTATTCGAGGATGTCATCGCCGAGCTCCGCGGCAACCGCGCCTACGGGAACATCGCGCAGGCGAATCTCTATGCCAACTACCTGGCGCTCGGCGAAGGCGCGCTCCTGTTCCTGTGGGCGCGCGCCCGCGTGCGAACGGCGTATGCGCTTCCAGCGCTGGCTCTGCTCCTCATAGGCAGCTCGCTGTCTGGGTCCCGTGGCGCGCTGCTCTATGCTCTATGGTATGGCGCGCTCGGGCTGCTGGCCGTGCGCGTTCAGGACGGCGAGGGAGCACGGCGCCTGAAGTTCGCCGCTTGCGGCGTCGCGGTTGCGGCGCTGTCAGCGCACTTCGCGGTGCCGTGGCTCAATGACGTGCTCCATCTCGGTCCACCAGGAGAAGGCACGCTCGATCGCATACTCGCCTCCCCTGGCGAGCATGCCGAGCCGCGCCGGCAGGCGTGGCTGATTGCACTGCGTGCGTTTATCGGCGCTCCCTTGGCCGGGGTGGGCATGGGCGAATTCGCGGGCGCCGCCTTTGAGTTGGGACTCGATCCCTCGCTCACGCAGCTCGGCGAAGTCTGGACTTCGCCGCACAATCTTCCGCTGCACCTCCTTGCAGAAACCGGCCTGGCCGGCACGGTCCTGGTACTTGGCAGTCTGTGCGTCTGGGGGTGGCAGGCAGTCCGGCGTTATTGGACGGACCGGCAGGTTGCGTCTTGGTGGATCATTGCCGCGGTTGGAATCGAAATGATTCATTCCCTGACCGAGTTTCCGTTGTGGAACGCGCACTTCCTCGGCCTGACCGCACTTCTGATGGGCGCCGGTGCAAGACTCGAGGCACGTTCCCCGGCGGACTCGCGCACGGGGTGGATTGCCCCCGCAATCGCCTGTGCGGTGCTCTCGGTTGCTTTGGGTGTCGCTCTCAGGGACTACGTGCGCTTGGACATGACCCGCATCAGCGGAACGACGCCCACGCTGACCCCTGGCGCCCAAGCGCACCAGGACGCCGAAACCATGCGCGAGCTGACGCACGGCCTCATGGCGCCCCTGGCGGAGTTGTGGATAGTGATCGGCGCTCCGCTCGATCGGAGCAAGCTCGCCGACAAGCTTGCTATGAGCGAGCGCGTTGCTCGCTACTGGCCGGCCAATGCCGTCGTGACGCGACGCGCCGCATTTCTCGCATTTCAAGGCGAGGCGGCAAGGGCGCGCGAATTGCTTGCACTCGTTTTGAGGACGTTTCCGCACAGGCGTGACGCGACTATCTTGATTCTCGAACAAGCGCGCCAGGCGGACCCCAACGCAATCGCGCCGCTCATAGCCATAGCCATGGCCAAGAGCCTAGACATCCCACCAGCCGATTTCCGGGAACAATAAGCCTACCCCTGAAGCAGGCGCATCTCCGCCGCAGCGAGTTGTTCGGGCGTGCCGAGCAGCACGATGACGTCGCCCTCCTGCAATGCCGTTTGCGGATCCGGCGAAATCATCCGCAGCTCCCGCCGCCGCAGCGCCGTCACGCGCACACCGACCTCATCCAGGGCGAGCTCCCCGAGGCTGCGTCCCGAGGCGCTCGCGCCCGCCGCCAGCGTCACCGAATGCAGGCGGGGCTCGCGCGCCTCGTCGGGATCTTCGGCTTCGTCGGTGCCTCCATGAAAGAACCCGCGCATCAAGCTGTATCGATGCTCGCGAACGTCGCGAATGCGGCGCACCACGCGCTTCAAGGGGACGCCCAGCAGCACCAATGCGTGCGAGGCGAGCATCAAGCTCGACTCGAAGGTCTCGGGCACCACCTCAGACGCGCCCGCGGCGATGAGCTCGTCCATGTTCGCGTCGTCCAGAGTGCGGATGATCACAGGCAAGGCAGGATTGAGCGCGCGCACATGATGCAGGATCCGAAGGGCGAGCTGCGTATCCACGAAGGTAATGACGAGCGCGCTCGCGCGCGCGATACCTGCCGCCACGAGCGTTTCGTACCGTGACGCGTCGCCGAAAACGACTTTCTCGCCCGCTGCCGCCGCCCCGCGCACGCGCTCCGGATCGGTGTCGAGGGCGATGACATCGATGCGCTCCTGCTCCAGCAAGTGCGCCAGGCGCTGGCCCGTGCGGCCATAGCCGCACACGATGACGTGCCGCTCGGTCGCCAGACTCTGCGCGGCGACGCGGTGCAGCGCGAGAGATTGCAGCATCCATTCGGTGCTCGACCAGCGCAGCGCGAGCCTGTCGCTCGCCTGAATCACGAACGGAGTGGCGAGCATGGAGAGCAGCATCGCCGCGACGACCAGCTGGGAAAAGTCGCGATCGAGCAAGGCAACCGACTGCGCCAAGACCATCAGCACCAGACCGAACTCGCCCACCTGAGCAAGAGCCAGCCCGGTGCGCACGGCCGCGCCAGGGCCGGCTCCGAACAGGCGCGCGAGACCGGCGACCAGGGTGAACTTGAACACGATCAGCAGCGCCGTCAGCGCCAGGGTCAGCGAAAAATTCGCTGTAACCGTCCCTACGTCGAGTCTCATGCCTATGGTCACGAAGAATAGACCCAGCAGGACCTCTCGAAACGGCCTGATATCCTCCTCGACCTGATGCCGGTATTCGGTTTCGGCTATGAGCATGCCGGCGAGAAACGCGCCCAAGGCCAGAGACAGTCCCGCCCGGTCCGTGAGCCAGGCCAGCCCCAGCGTAATGAGCAAGACGTTGAGAATGAACAGCTCATGCGAGCGGAGGCGCGCCACGATGTGAAACCAGCCGCGCATGAGTTTCTGCCCGACAAAGAGCAGTACCACGAGCACCACCGTGGCCTTGGCGAGCGCAAACCCCAGACGCTGCACAAGCTCGCCGCTCCCCTCCGCAATCGCAGGAATCAAGATCAGCAACGGAACGACCGCGAGGTCCTGGAAAAGCAGCACGCCGACGATATCCCGTCCGTGGGGGGTTTCCAGCTGAATACGCTCGGCAAGAATGCGCATGACGATTGCCGTCGACGACATGGCGATCGCGCCTCCAACCGCGAGTGCGGCCTGCCATGGGACTCCTGCGAGTGAGGCGGCGGCGAGCACGGCACCGAGCGTGAGCAGGACCTGGGAAAACCCGAGCCCGAATACGGCGCGACGCAGCTGAAACAGCTTGGGCAGGCTGAACTCCAGCCCGATCGAGAACATCAGGAACACGACGCCGAATTCCGCAAGGTGCCGTCCTTCGTCGGTGTCGGGAATCCACGCCAGCGCGAAGGGTCCCACTGCCACGCCTACCAGGATGTACCCGAGCAGCGGAGGCAAATGCAGCCAGCGGAAGAGCACGACGACGAACACCGCGCTCGCGAGCAGGATCAGCACTAGTTCAAGCGCGTCGCCCATTCGGAAGTCCTTGTTTTTTTGGGTTCACGTGGGGAAAAGCGCGGAATCGGTCTGGTATACTCTCCAGCCTATGATAAAGGGTGCTCCCGGCGCGGGCCAGTGCGGTTTCTCTCGATGAACGATCGATCGAAGAAAGCGATTTCAACGTCCGCGCTCGAGCTCGCGCGCAAGGTGCTCTCGATCGAGGCCGATGCGGTGAGCGGCCTGAGAGCGCGGATCGACGAGCGTTTTCTCGATGCGCTCGGTCTGATCCTCGCCTGCCGCGGGCGCGTCGTCGTGAGCGGCGTCGGCAAGTCGGGGCACATCGCTCGCAAGATCGCATCCACGCTGGCGAGCACCGGGACACCGGCTTTTTTCGTCCACGCCGCCGAGGCGGGACACGGCGATCTCGGCATGATCACGCGCGATGACGTGGTGCTCGCACTCTCGAATTCCGGCCAGTCGGACGAGCTGCTCACGATCATCCCTCTGATAAAACGCCGGGGCGCGAAGCTGATCGCGGTGACCGGCAATCCCGACTCCACGCTTGCCAAGGAAGCCGACGTGCATCTTGACGCGGGCGTCGCGCAAGAGGCCTGCCCCCTGAATCTTGCTCCGACGGCAAGCACTACGGCGGCGCTTGCGCTCGGCGACGCTCTCGCGGTCGCCTTGCTGGACGCTCGCGGCTTCGACGAGCAGGATTTCGCTCGCGCTCACCCCGGCGGCGCACTCGGCAGGAAGCTTCTCATTCATGTCTCCGACGTCATGCGCACCGGCAACGAGCTTCCGGCCGTATCCGACACTGATTCCTTCTCCGACATGCTGGCCGAGATATCCATGAAAAGCATGGGTATGACCGCAATTCTCGGCCGCGGCAAGAAGGTCGTCGGAATATTCACCGACGGCGACCTGCGTCGGACGCTGGAGCGCAAACCCGACATCCGCGCGCTCAAGATTACCGATGTCATGAAACGCAACCCGCACACGATCGCCCCGCACAAGCTTGCCGCCGAAGCGCTCGAGTTGATGGAGCGTCACAAGATCAATCAGCTGCTCGTCGCCACGGAAACGGGAGAGCTAGTTGGCGCCCTCAACATGCACGACCTGTTTCGCGCCAAGGTCATTTGATGCGCGACGACATTCTGGAGCGAATGCGGCGGCTGCGGCTGATGATCTTCGACGTCGACGGGGTGCTCACCGACGGGACCCTGTACTTCAGCGAGACCGGAGCGGAATTGAAGGCATTCAACGCACGGGACGGCCACGGGCTCAAGATGCTGAAGGAGAGCGGGGTCGAGGTGGCCATCCTTTCCGCGCGCCGCTCGCGCGCCGTCGAGGTCCGCGCCGCAGAGCTTGGGATCACGCTCGTCGAACAGGGTGCGGTGAACAAGAGCACGGCTTTCGAAAGCTTGATCGGCCGGTTGCGCACCTCGTCGGCCGCCACCGGATACATGGGCGATGATTGGTTGGATCTGCCGGTGCTCGCGCGTTGCGGCTTTGCCGCGAGCGTGCCCGAAGCGCCGGAGCTGGTGCGGGAGCGCGTCCACCACGTCACGCGCGCTCCCGGCGGGAGAGGGGCCGCTCGCGAGGTCTGCGAGCTGATCATGCGGGCCCAAGACACGCTGGAGCGGGCCATCGCCCGCCAGCTCGCATGAAGACGCGCGTTACTCCCCTCCTTCCGCTCCTTTTGATGCAATACGCCGTGCTGGAAGGCTCCGGTGCGGACGCAAAGCCAGCGGGGCACGATCCCGATTCGATCGTCGAAAACTTCACCGTCCAAAGGCTGGACGGCTCGGGCAAGCTCCGGTACACATTCTCTGCGCCAAAGATGATGCATTTTGCCGACAACGGTTCGGGCGAAGCGCTTTATCCGCGCTTCGTTCAAATTGCCGCTGACGGCGGCAACTTCATCGCGACCGCCAGTCGCGGCACCATCAATCGCCAGGGCGAGGAGGCTTTCTTGTACGGCAATGTGCTCTTCTTGCGCGAGGCAACGCCGGAGCGACCCGAATTTCGCGCTCGCACGGAATTCCTGCACCTGCTCGCCGAACAGGGGATCGCGCGTACGGATCACACGGTCACGATTTCCGAAGGGCGCTCGATCTTGACGGGGGTCGGGATGGTGGTGAACAAGAACAATCAACAGTTCATGCTGCAATCGCAAGTCAAGGGCATCTTTGATGTGCCATCCAGGAAATAGGGTACGCGCAGCCGTGGCCCTGGGTCTTGCGGGAACGTGGGCATTGGCAGCAGGATCGGCGCTTGCCGAGAGAGCCGATCGCGACAAGCCGATCAATATCGAAGCCAACAGCATGATTTCCGACGAAGCCAAGAAAGTTTCCACTTTCGAGGGAAAAGTCGTGCTGACCCAGGGTTCGCTCATCATCCGCGCGGACCGAATCGAGGTGCGCCAGGACGGCGACGGCTTCTACCGCGGCGTCGCGAGCGGCAAACCGGCGACGTTCCGCCACAAGCGGGATGGTTACGGCGAATACATTGACGGAGAAGCGTTCAGGATCGAATACGATAACAAGCTCGAGCGTGTCGAATTCTTCAACGAGGCCCGGCTGCGCCGCGACAGCGGGGACGATATTCGCGGGGATTTCATCTCCTACGACGCAAAGACGGAGCGTTTTACGGTGAAATCAGCCGGCGAGGCACCGGGGACCGACCGCGAAGGACGCGTGCGCGCAACCATCATGCCGAAAAAGCCGGCGGAGCCGCAAACCGCGCCCGTTTCCGGCGCGAGCCGGCAAGACTAGTCACCCCGTAGCTTTCCGAGCGGGGCGAAACTCGATGAGTCAGCTGCAAGTCCACGGACTCAAAAAGCACTACGGCTCGCGAGTCGTGGTCAAGGACGTGTCGCTCGAGGTGACGAGCGGCGAGGTCGTGGGGCTGCTCGGTCCGAACGGCGCCGGGAAGACGACTTGCTTCTACATGATCGTGGGGCTGGTCGCCGTGGACGACGGGGCGATCCATCTCGACGGCAGGGAAATCAGCCATTTCGCGATGCATCGCCGCGCCCGCATGGGGCTGTCGTACTTGCCCCAGGAAGCCTCCGTGTTCCGCAAGCTGACCGTCGAAGAGAACATCCGTGCGGTGCTGGAATTGCAGGAACTTCCCGAGGAGGAAATCGAGTCCCGCCTTTCCGGGCTGCTGCGCGATCTCAACATCGCGCATCTGCGGCAATCCGCCGCGCTGTCCCTGTCGGGCGGCGAGCGCCGCCGCGTCGAGATCGCTCGGGCGCTCGCGACGCGTCCGAGCTTCATATTGCTCGACGAGCCCTTCGCGGGCGTCGACCCCATAGCGGTACTCGACATTCAGAAAATCATCCGCTTTCTCAAGGAACGCGGCATCGGCATCCTCATCACGGACCATAACGTGCGGGAAACGCTGGGGATTTGCGATCACGCCTACATCATCAACGACGGATTGGTGCTCGCCTTCGGCAAACCCGACGAGATCGTCTATAATGAAAACGTACGACGCGTTTATCTCGGCGAAAATTTCAGGTTGTAGGGAGAACGCTTCCCGCGAACCACCCCCCGGTTCCCATTTTGGCCCGTCTGAACTACGATCCTCCTAGCGAGGTCCCCGCGCCTTATCTCGATGAAGCAGACCCTACAGCTCAAGCTTTCGCAGCACCTGACGCTGACGCCGCAGCTGCAGCAATCGATACGGCTGCTGCAACTCTCGACCATGGAATTGAATCAGGAGCTCGAGAAATTTCTGGCCGAAAATCCGCTGCTCGAGCGCGAAGACACCGATAGCGAGATTCCGACACCCCCTGCGCACATGAATGGCGAGCAGGCGACCGCCCTTCAGGCGCCCGCGGAGGACGCGGGCACGGAGACCCCATCGCAGACGGACATTTTCTCGGCTGATACCGACTGGGGGGGCGAAAGCGGTCCGAGCTCGGGCGCGCGCGACGACACCGATGATGGTGATTTTTTCCAGGTTCCCGCCGAATCTCCCAATCTGCGCGAGTATTTACACCGGCAACTCACTCTGACCAAGCTCGAGCCGCGCGACCGCAACCTGGTCGCGTTCCTGATCGAAGCGCTGGACGAAGGCGGCTATCTCACGCAGCCCATGGAGGAGCTCGCGCAGCTCGTGCCCGAGGAATTGCAGATCGAGCCCGAGGAGCTGGAGATCGCTCTCAAGCACCTGCAGAATTTCGACCCCACGGGCGTGGGTGCGCGCAATTGCGCGGAATGTCTCGAGTTGCAGCTGCTTGCCTTGCCCGAGTCCACGCCGAGCCGCGCCACGGCCCTCGCCATCGCGCACGAGCACCTCGAGCTCCTCGCGGCGCGTGACTTTGCGAGGCTCAGGAAAGCGCTGCAATGCGGAGACGACGAGCTGCGCCAGGCCCAGCGATTGATCCAGAGCCTCAACCCGCGTCCCGGCGCCGCGTTCTCGACCACCGAGACGCGCTATATCGTACCCGACGTCGTAGTGAAGAAAATCAAGAATGTCTGGGTGGCGAGTCTCAACCCCGACGCGCTGCCGAAGCTGCGCATCAATCGCATGTATGCCGATATCCTGCAGAACAACCGCAGTCAGTCGGGCAGCCAGCTCTCGCATCAACTGCAAGAAGCACGCTGGCTGATCAAGAACGTGCAGCAGCGATTCGAGACGATCCTGCGCGTGTCGCAGGCGATCGTCGACCGTCAGCGCCATTTTTTCGAGCACGGCGAGGTCGGGATGCGGCCGCTGGTGCTGCGCGAAATCGCAAACACGCTAGGCCTGCACGAATCGACCGTTTCGCGCGTTACGACTCAGAAGTTCATGTTTACGCCGCGCGGTATTTTCGAGCTCAAATACTTCTTCGGAAGTCACGTCGCCACCGAGACGGGGGGCGCCTGCTCGGCCACCGCCATCCGGGCGTTGCTCAAGCAGCTGGTTGCCGCAGAGGATGCCCGAAAACCTCTTTCGGACAGCAAGATCTCCGAGATCCTCAGCCAGCAGGGCATCGTGGTCGCACGTCGCACCATCGCCAAGTACCGGGAGTCGCTGCAGATTCCTTCGGTGAGCATGAGAAAGTCTCTTTGACGCGTAGACACGCCTCGCATGAATCTCACGATCAGCGGGCACCACATGGCGGTCACGCCGTCCATCCGCAGTTACGTCGAGGGCAAGCTTTCCAGGATCCGGCGGCATTTTGATCACGTCATCGACGTCAGCGTGATCCTCACCGTGGACCGTCTCGCACGAAAGGCGGAAGTCAGCTGTCATATTCCCGGCAAGGACATCTTCGTCAAGAGCGACGATCCGGACCTGTACGCCGCGATCGACGCCGTGGCGGACAAACTCGATCGCCAGATCATCAAGCACAAAGACCGCTTGCATGCGCATCCTCACGATGCGCTCAAGCACCATCCCCCGTCGGATTGACATTTCCACGCGGGAAGCGCGTTCAACAGCCCGCTGAGCCGATAGTGTAGAATTCCACGCCTCCCCGGCTGCCGGGGCACGATTTCCGCGCGCGCGAGAGCCCGGACTGGCTGATTTTCAGAGTCTCGATGAACCTAATTGCCAAGCTCCTGCCCCCTTCGAACATCCTCCTGGACCTGGATGTGACGAGCAAAAAACGCATGTTCGAGCAGGCTGGGCTGCTCTTCGAGAACAACCAAGGGGTGGCCAGGAGCCTGGTGTTCGACAGCCTGTTTGCCCGCGAGCGCCTGGGCTCGACGGGGCTGGGGCAGGGACTCGCTATCCCGCACGGCAGGATCAAGGGTCTGAAGGAAGCAGTCGGGGCTTTTGTGCGTCTGGCACAGCCGGTTCCGTTCGACGCGCCCGACGGCAAGCCCGTCAGTCTCGTGTTCCTGCTGTTGGTGCCGGAACAGGCGACCGAGCAACATCTGCGCGTACTGTCCGAGCTCGCACAGATGCTGAGCGACCGTGAGCTGCGCGAGAAACTTTCGACAGACACCGATGCGAGCACGCTTCATCAGCACATCACCGCCTGGCAGCCTCATGTTGCAGATCAGCGTCGCGCAGCTGTATGACGACAATCGCGACAAGCTCGGGTTCGCCTGGATCGGCGGAAAGACCGGCGGCGCGACCAAGCTTTGGCGCGACAGTACCGGCGTCGCGGCGCTCGTAGGCCACCTCAATCTCATCCATCCCAACCGCATCCAAGTCCTCGGCAACCACGAGATCGCTCACCTCGCCGCATTCGAGGAGGCGGAACTCTTCCAGATGCTCGGCAATCTGTTCGCGGTCCACCCGGTTGCCGTCGTCGTCGCAGACGGAGCGCCCGCCGATGTGCGCATGCTGAAGGCAGCCGAGGCCTCGGGCACGGCGGTGTTCGCCACCGACATGCCGGGTGCGCAAGTCATCGACCGGCTGCGTCGCTATCTCGGCAAGGCGCTCGCGGAAACCACGCAGTGCCACGGAGTATGCATGGACGTGCTCGGACTCGGGGTGCTCATCACGGGTGACTCGGGCGCCGGGAAAAGCGAGCTCGCGCTGGAACTGATCAGCCGCGGCCACGGGCTCGTTGCGGACGATGTCGTCGACGTCTCGCGCATCGCGGTGTCCACGCTCGAATGCCGCTGCCCGCCGGTATTGAAGGATTTTCTGGAAGTGCGCGGCCTGGGCGTGCTCAACATCCGCACGATATTCGGCGAGACTGCGGTGCGCCCGAAGATGAATTTGCGGCTGATCGTGCATCTCGATCGCCCGGGGACGAACGAGTCGGAGCGACTCCCGCTGCTCGAACAGTCGGAAGATATCCTGGGCGTGACCGTCCGGAAAGTCGTCATTCCGGTTGCGGCAGGTCGCAACCTCGCGGTGCTGCTCGAGGCCGCCGTGCGCGACTACATCCTGCAGCTCCGCGGCATTCACTCGACCGCCGAGTTCATGCAGAGGCAGCAAGCGGAGATGAATAAACGTTGAAGCCGTTTCGGTCTTCAAGGGCGAGCCGGCTTTTGCGCAGCTACCGCCAATCCGCTAAGGTGTCGAAATGCAACTCGTGCTCATCAGCGGCCTCTCGGGTTCCGGCAAGAGCATCGCCCTCAATGCCCTTGAGGACAGCGGTTACTACTGCGTCGACAATCTCCCGGGGCAGCTGCTCCAGCAATCGGCGGAACTGCTTCGCGGCGCAGGCCACAACCATGTTGCGATGAGCATCGACGCCCGCATGGGCGATTCGCTCGAGCTCGTCCCCGAATACGTGGCCGCGCTGAAAGCTCAGGGCGTGGATCTGCGCCTGCTCTTCCTCGATGCGAAAAACGATACCCTGATCCGGCGCTTCTCCGAAACACGCAGGCGCCATCCGCTGGCGACCGGGACGCGCACGCTCGAGGAGGCCCTGACGCGCGAGCGCGAGGTCCTCGCCCCCGTGGGCGAAATCGGCTACCGCCTCGACACGACCGATTTGCTGCCGAACATGCTGCGCAACTGGCTCAAGGAATGGCTCGACATCCGCACCGAAACGACGATGCTCCTGTTCGAGTCCTTCAGCTACAAGCACGGCGTTCCCCTGGACGCGGATCTGGTGTTCGACGTGCGCTGTCTGCCCAATCCGCATTACGACCCGCGGCTGCGACCTCTCACCGGTCTTGACGCGGAGGTGGTCGCGTTTCTCGAGAAGGAGCCGAAGGTCGGCACGATGCTGGGGGACATCCGGCGGTTCGTCGAAACCTGGCTGCCCGCATACGGGCAGGACAGCCGCAGCTCGCTCACGGTCGCCGTCGGCTGCACCGGCGGCCGACACCGCTCGGTATACCTCGTCGAGCGCCTCGGCGCTTATTTTCGCGGCCATACGCCGGTGCTGGTTCGTCATCGGCACCTCGTCCCTGCAGCATGAAGCCGACTGTCGTCGTCGCGCTGACCGGGGCTTCCGGAATGCCCTACGGCCTGAGGCTGGTCGAAACTTTGATACGCGCCGAGGCCCGCGTCTACCTCCTCTACTCCCAGGCCGCCCACGTGGTCGCCAAGCAGGAGCTGGGAATCGCGTTACCGCCGCGTGCCTCCGACGCCGAGCGCATGTTCGGCGAGCTCTATTCGGCAAAGCGCGGTCAACTGCGCGTGTTTGGCCGCGAGGACTGGTTCGCGCCGGTCGCTTCCGGCTCGAATCCCGCCGACGCCATGGTCATCTGCCCCTGCACCGTGGGCACGCTCGCCGCGGTCGCCGCGGGTCTCTCCGATAATCTGATCGAGCGCGCGGCCGACGTCACGCTGAAGGAGGGCCGCAAGCTGATTCTCGTCCCGCGCGAGACGCCGTTTTCGGCCGTGCACCTGGAGAACATGCTCAAGCTCGCGCGCGCGGGCGCGGTCATCCTCCCGGCCAATCCCGGTTTCTATCACCGCCCCAAGCGCGTCGAGGACCTGGTCGATTTCATCGTGGCGCGAATACTCGATCACCTCGAGGTCAAGCACGATTTGATGCGCCGCTGGGGTGATGAGAGCTAGGCCGAACCTGCTTGGAATCGCTGCGCGTCCCGATTTTCCCCCTCAACACGGTGCTCTTTCCGGGAGGCCTGCTTCCGCTGCGGGTGTTCGAAGCGCGCTACATGGACATGACGCGCGAATGCCTCAAACGCAATGAACCGTTCGGGGTGTGCCTGATCCAGGAGGGGCCCGAGGTCGGCGCGCCCGCCGTGCCTGAAGGAGTCGGGTGCCTCGCGAAGATCCAGGAATGTGACATGCAGCAACAGGGTATCCTCAACCTCAAGACCCGCGGCAGCCAGCGGTTTCGCATCCTCGAGCGTCAAACCAACACCCAGGGTCTGATCTCGGCCGACGTCGAGCTGATCGCTCCCGACGCAAGCGTCGCGGTGCCCGAGGAGTTTGCCGCCTGCGCGCGGCTCCTGGAAATGGTCGTCCTCGACCAAGGCAAGCCCATTTTCGCCGAACCGCACGCATTCGACGACGCCGCGTGGGTAGGCTACCGCCTGACCGAAATCCTCCCGGTGCCTCTCCTCGCCAAGCAGAAGCTCCTCGAGCTGACCGACAGCCTCGGGAGGCTCTCCATCCTGCAGCGATTTCTCGAAAGCCGCGGCCTCGCCGCCGCTAAACCGCCTGCAGAGAATTGAGCAGTTTCCTCACGGGCGCGGGTACCGCCGCCTGGGCCGCTTCCTCTAGAGTGAGCCAGACTTGCCCCGGCTCGGAGGCGCATGGCGATGCGCTCGCCACTTGGCAGACGACCGGCGTGATATTCAAGGTGAAATGGGTGAAACCATGCCGCAAAAGCGGCAGGCGCTTTGCGCTGGCGAGCTTTGCGCCCAATCGACGTTTGCAGTAATCGCGCGGATCGGCACCCGGGGGGATTTCCGGGAGACACCATAGCCCGCCCCATAATCCGACCGGCGGACGCTTCTCCAACAGGACTTCACCTTCGCGCAGAACCAGCAACATCGCGGTTTTCTTGAGCGGCACCGGCCTGCGCGGGCGCGGCCGCGGATACGCCTCCACTTTTCCCTGCGAGCGGGCCTCGCAGCTCGCCTTGAGGGGACAATCTGCGCATGCCGGTC
>VBDE01000014.1 GCA_005883665.1 Betaproteobacteria bacterium | reverse complement strand
AACCGCGTATGCGATCCTCGCGCTCGACGAGAATTGCGAGCGTCGGTGTCTGCACACGGCCGACGGTGGTCTTGTAAAAACCGCCTTCTTTCGAGTTGAAGGCTGTCATGGCGCGTGTGCCGTTGATGCCGATGAGCCAATCCGACTCGGAGCGGCACAGAGCAGCGTCGGCTAGGGGGAGCAACTCGCGGTCCTTGCGGAGCTGCTCGAAACCTTCCTTAATGGAGCTTTGCGTCATCGATTGCAGCCACAAACGCTCGATGGGCTTCTTGTTGCTGGCGTGCCGAACGATATACCGGAAAATCAACTCGCCTTCCCGACCCGCG